>PKTZ01000144.1 GCA_002868925.1 Desulfuromonas sp.
CGGTAAAAAGAGATCTGTTGTTTGAAAAAGTTTCGAGTGTGCGGAGCGCGACGCAGAACGAAATAGGTATTTTGCGCCGATTCGCGGAACAGGTCGGCCATTGGGTTCAGTCGACTGTCGGGTTGATCCGATCCGTAAAAATTGTTGAAGACCAGGTCGGTCAGACAATCCTCCTCGATGAAAGTGGCAACAGAACCGTCCGATTTTTCGACGTAGTATCCGGCCGGTTCGATCCCCTGCTCTGAAACCAGCCTCTTGCCACAGATCAGGCATTCCGCCTGGAGTGATTGCAGCCGCTGTTTGAACATGCGGTCCTTATCGGCCCGATGTTGTTCCTGAAATTCCGCATACCGATCGAGACGGGTCGATTCCGCTTCCTTGTAAGATAGGAAGACCTGACGCGCGACATGGGCCATCTGGAGATGAACCTCGGTGCCGCGGCCATGACTGATGATCGGGTAGATCTTACCCTCCGGGTTGGTGTTGAGTGATTCGACCTTCGGGCTTTTTGCAATAAATCCCTCGAGGCAGCGATAACCGCGATTGATGGCGTAGGCCTTGAGCAGCTGGTACGGGTCGCGGAACGGTCCGTCGTAGTGGATTCGTGAGTCGATCAGACAGGGGAGGATGCGCAAAGCCGATTTGCCGAGTTGGTGACGTTCGAAAAAATCGTAAAGGTTCTTGCAGTTGGTCAATGACGGGGCGTCTTTGACCGGAACGATCACCCGATCGGCGCTGAAGAGGGCATTCTGGGTGAAGATGTCGAGGTCGGGGCGCGTGTCGATGATCAGGATACCGGTCAGCCCGGTTCCGGAAAGTTTCCGGGCGAGAATGTCCGGACCGGAAATTCTCTCGCGCAGGTCGGCGAGATTCTGGTTCGAGGGGATGAACTGGACGCCGAACTCGCCGGTTTCGAGGAGAGGTTCCAGGTTTGCGCCGTTAAAGAGCGCCCCGACATCACCGCTTTTTTGGCTCTGCTTATTGATCCGGAACATCCGGTCGACGGAAAAATGGTTGTCGAAGCTGCAGAGGGTAACCGGCAACTCTTCGTGCAACGCTTTGAGGTAGATTGCGAGGTTGGTTGCCAGAGTTGTTTTGCCAACCCCGCCTTTTTCACTTGAAACAACGACAACATATGGGCGAGCCATGATAAATCCTTTTTTGTCGGCACTGGTTGCGCTATATATAGTGGAAGATATGTTAACTGTCAATGATAAACCCCCATATCTAGTGAGAAGTTTGTTATGAGTCAACCACCCGTGCTCTCCGTTACCGGCCTCGTCTCCCTGCTTAAAGAGACGGTTGAAGATAATTTTGTCCGGGTCATTGTCGAGGGCGAAATTTCAAACCTAGCCCGACCGGCATCGGGACATCTTTACTTCAGTCTCAAGGATGATCGCGCCCAGATCCGGGGCGTCATGTTCAAGCCGGCGACACGTCTAATGAAATTTTCTCCGGAAAACGGTATGCGCACGATCTGCAAAGGGATGGTGACTATCTACCAGCAGCGTGGTGAACTGCAGGTGGTGGTCGATGCGATCGAACCGGTCGGTACCGGTAGCCTGCAACTCGCCTTCGAGCAGCTCAAAGAGAAGCTGAAGTCCGAGGGATTGTTCGATGAGGAGCGTAAACGGCCGATTCCGGCCTCACCGCGCAAGGTCGGAATTGTCACTTCCGCGACCGGGGCCGCCATACATGACATGCTGCAGGTCTTGAAACGGCGTGGGGTCGGGGTGGAGGTTTGTCTCTGGCCGACCAAGGTTCAGGGGGAACAGGCTGCGGGGGAGATCGCCGCGGCGATCTCTGGCCTCAATCGACACAGCGATGTCGATTTGCTGATCGTCGGCAGGGGCGGCGGTTCGATCGAGGATTTGTGGGCTTTTAACGAGGAGGTCGTTGCCCGCGCCATCGCCGATTCGGCGATCCCGGTCGTTTCGGCGGTTGGACATGAAATCGATTTTACCATCGCCGACTTCGTGGCCGACTTGCGGGCCGCAACGCCGACCGCCGCTGCCGAAATGATCTGTCGTAATCGGGTGGAACTCGAAACTCATGTCGATCGTCTTTCAATGCAGCTTGGCGAGCGGCTCGAGGCCCGGCTCGGCCTGATGCGGGAGCGGTTCGACGGCCTTCGGAGGCGGCTGGTGTCTCCCCGGCACCAGATCGAAATGCGCGGTCAACTGCTCGCCGAGTTCAGTACCCGCCTGCAGGGCTCGATGGCGCATTTTCTGGAACGGCGCTCGACAGCCGTGGGCTCGCTGGCATTGCGGCTCGATACGCTCTCTCCGTTGAAAACTCTGGAGCGGGGTTACGCCATTGCCATGCGGGGAGACGGGAAGGTGGTCTACGACAGTGCCGATTTGGATCTCGGTGATACGCTGCAGCTCCGGTTTTCCCGGGGCGGAGCCATGGTGAAGATTGAGGAGAAAATGTAGTGAGGGTTTTGATCATTGCATCGCTGTTGTTTTTGATGCCGATGACGGCTGCAGCCGAGTGGGTGTTGCAGCCACCGGTCCTGGTGAACGGTGGAGTCGGTATCGTGCGTTGGCAGGATGATGTGCCTATGGATGTGGCAATCGCCAAGTTCCGGGGAGAACGGTTCTTCCTCGATCGGGACAAGGAGGGGCTTTTCGCCCTGGTCGGTATCGATGTCTTGACCGAACCGGGCCGCTACCCGCTTGAACTGGCCGGAATCGACAAACGGGGCCGAAATATATTTCATAGTATTTCAGTTGAGGTTGTCGATGCCGAGCGCAAGGTCGATCGCCTGACCCTGCCGCCGGAAATGGTGGAGCCGAAAGCACCGAAAACCGTTGCCCGCATCGAACGGGAGTCGGCCGAATTGAAACAGCTCTTTGGTGAAAACAGCGGCCCCTTTATCGGCGGACTGTTTTCAACTCCGGTTACAGACCCGATCAGCAGCGACTTCGGCACCCGTCGGATACTTAATGGTGTGCCGAAATCACCTCACTCCGGAACCGATTTCCGTTCCCCGCTCGGAACAGTTGTGCGGGCTCCGGCCAACGGCCGGGTCGTTCTGGTTAAGGATCTGTACTATACCGGCCGGACCGTGGTCATCGATCATGGCAACGGACTGTACAGTCTTTACGCGCACCTGCTGAAGCCGCTCTGTCGTACCGGGGATGAGCTGGATGCCGGTGCTGCCATCGGCAAGGTCGGAAGCACCGGTAGGTCGACCGGAGCCCATCTGCACTGGACGATAAAGCTACATGGAGCCAAAGTCGATCCGGTCGAGTTGTTACGTCGTTACGGCAAGGAAAGACCTTGACTCAACCGGGGCTGAAAGCGATAATACCACCCTTTTAACAGGAGGTTTCGTTGTCCGAAAAAGGCTCGTTCGAAAATTCCCTGAAGAGACTGGAAGAGATCGTCAATAAAATGGAGCAGGGTGATCTGCCGCTCGAGGAAGCGCTCGCCTGTTTCGAAGAAGGAGTCAAGGCTGCCGCCGGTTGTCAGAAACTGCTGCGCGAGGCTGAGTTGAAGATTGAATCATTGCGCCTCGACAATGGAGGCGAGCTGGTCAAGGAGCCTTTTACCGATAGTTCGGTTGACGGATAAAAGGGATGGACATCAAGGATTACATCAAGGCGGTCGCGGCCGAGGTCGATGCCGCTCTAGAACGATTCCTGCCGAGTGCAGAGCGGATGCCGCAGAACCTGCACAAGGCGATGCGCTACTCCGTTTTTGCCGGTGGCAAGCGGGTCCGGCCGGTGCTGGCGATGGCGGCCTGCGATGCGGTCGGTGGCGAGCGACAGTATGTGCTCGCGGCGGCCTGCGCAATCGAGATGATTCATACCTACTCGCTGATCCATGACGATCTGCCGGCCATGGATGATGACGATTTCCGGCGGGGGCAGCCGACCAACCATAAGGTGTTTGGCGAAGCAAACGCCATTCTGGCAGGTGATGCCCTGTTGACCGAGGCATTTGTTCTGCTTGCAAACGACAGCGTCGATATCGATCCGGAAATTCGTCGGCAGGTTATCCAGATTATCGCCAGGGCATCCGGTTCTGCCGGGATGGTCGGCGGTCAGGTGGTCGATATGGAGTCAGAGGGGAAGGCGATCGATCTGCCTTTACTCGAATACATCCATATACATAAAACCGGTGCCCTGATCCGGGCGTCGATCGAAGTTGGGGCTCTATTGGGTGGTGCCGACAAGGAACAGCTCGCCAGTCTCTCCCGGTTCGGCGAACTGGCCGGTCTGGCATTTCAGATTGCAGATGATATCCTTGATGTGACCGCCAGCCAGGAAGATCTCGGCAAAGATGCCGGCAGCGACGAAGCGCGGGGGAAAGCGACTTACGTCTCGCTGCTCGGGCTGCCGCAGGCACGGCAAAGGGCTGACGAGCTGCGTGGACTGGCGCTTGAATCATTGAACGGATTCGATGTGTCGGCGGAGCCGTTGCGGCAAATTATGAAATTCATCATCGAGAGGAACTCGTGAGCGAACAGATCAAAGACAAAGAAAACCTGTTGGCCCGGCTTAAGTCTCCGGCTGAGTTGAAGGAGATGGAGCTCGGGCAGTTGCAGACGATCTGTGACGAAATCCGTGACAAGATTATCGAGACGGTTTCCACCAGCGGCGGTCATCTCGCCAGCTCGCTCGGGGTAGTCGAACTTTCGGTCGCCCTGCACAAGGTACTCAATACCCCGAAGGATAAGATTGTCTGGGATGTCGGCCATCAGGCCTACGCCCACAAGCTTCTGACCGGTCGCCTCGAAAATTTCCATACCCTGCGCCAGTTAAACGGGGTGAGCGGTTTCCCCAAGCGCAACGAAAGTGAATACGACTGCTTCGATGTCGGGCACTCCAGTACATCGATCTCGGCCGCGCTCGGCATGGCGGCGGCCCGCGATACCCGCGGTGGAGATGAAAAGGTGGTGGCGGTGATCGGCGATGGCTCGTTGACCTCCGGCCTTGCTTTCGAGGGTTTGAATCAGGCCGGCCACCTGAAGAAGGACATGGTCGTTATTCTCAATGATAATGAAATGTCAATTTCACCGAACGTCGGTGCCCTCTCATCGTTTTTCAGTCGTCAGATGACCTCTGACTTCTTTGTTCGGATGAAGCGTGAGACCGAGAACTTCCTCGATAATGTACCGAAGATCGGCAAAGATCTACGCCGCCTCGCGAAAAAGGTCGAGGAGTCGGTCAAAGGATTTTTAACGCCCGGGATGTTGTTCGAGGCGTTCGGTTTCGACTATGTCGGCCCGATCGATGGCCACAAGCTTGAAGATGTAATTCAGACCCTTGAAAATGTCAGCCGTATGGATGGACCTATCCTGGTTCATGTTATTACCAAGAAGGGGCAGGGGTACGAGCCGGCGATGGAGCACCCCTCCAAGTTTCACGGCGTCGGGCCGTTCGATCGGGAGACCGGCGAGGTCAAGGCAAGCAAGGGGGGCGCAGCGAGCTACACCGGAGTTTTCGGTGATACGCTCTGCCAGTTGGCCGAAAAGGACGATCGGGTGGTGGCGATTACCGCCGCCATGCTCGAAGGAACCGGCTTAAAACCCTTCTCGGAACAATTCCCGGAGCGATTTTTCGATGTCGGAATCGCCGAACAACATGCCGTCACCTTCGCTGCCGGGCTCGCTACCCAGGGACTAAAACCGGTCTGCGCGATCTATTCGACCTTCCTGCAACGCGCCTTCGATAACGTATTACATGACGTCTGCTTGCAGAACCTGCCGGTGACCCTCGCCCTCGACCGCGGCGGACTGGTCGGTGCCGACGGACCGACTCACCATGGCACATTTGACCTGTCGTTCCTCCGCTCTATCCCGAACCTGGTTTTTGCCGCGCCGCGCGACGAAGTCGAGCTGCAGCGGTTGATGGTCACCGCTCTTGAGTATAACGGTCCCTTCGCTTATCGCTATCCCCGTGGCAACGGGATCGGCCTGGAGCTTTCTTCCGCTCCGGCGGCACTGCCTGTCGGTGAAGGTGAGCTGTTGGTCGATGGTGAGGATGTCGCCATTATCGCTATCGGTTCTTCGGTGCAGGAGGCGCTCGCTGCGGCGAGTGAGCTTGAGAATGAAGGGATCAAGGCAGCGGTGGTCGATGCGCGTTTTATCAAACCGCTCGACGAAAAGACAATTCTTGCCGTTGCCGAGAAATGCGATCGAATCGTAACCGTCGAGGAGAACGTTCTGCAGGGCGGTTTCGGGTCGGCCGTTCTTGAACTGCTCGAAGAAAAGGGGAGTGACGTTCCGGTCGAAAGGATCGGACTGCCCGACTCCTTTGTCCAGCAGGGCACCCAGGCCGAGCTTCGGGCCGAGTTGGGGATCGATGCGGCCGGTATCGCCGCCCGGGTCCGGCAAATTTACACGGCTGGAAAGGGACAAAAGGTCGGAACTTGATCCCTTGAATAGATATTATTTTTGAAGGCTCCTCATAAACGAGGAGCCTTTTTTAGTTCTATTTGTTGTGAACCTCTTGTGATTATTTCGGTACCACACACGACTATAATTCACTTGTGAATCATGGTCGTGTGTGTAAATATTGGCCAGTGGATATATTGATTAGGCCAAACCTTCTGTGAAGAGGGGACGGAAAGCCGCGGGTCTTCAAAAGAGAAGATAGCCGGGTTGTCAAAAATGAAATCATTTTGGCAGCCCGTTTTTTTTAACGGTTTAGTTTTACCGTTTTGTCACTACCGCTAGTTTGTTCATGCTACTGGAAGGGGGATTGGGAATGGTCGATTTCAAGCTTTTGAATCGTTGGATGAATGCGAGCAGAACTTTTATTGTTTTTTGTGTCTTTTTCGTATTTTCCGTCAGTATTTCCCAAGCCGATACTTTAGTAGGGGGACGGATATCATCAGATACAATTTGGGATCTTGCGGGAAGCCCTTATATTGTTACATCGACACTTCAGGTTTATGGTGAAGATTATTCGTCGGCAACATTGACAATTGAAGCCGGGGTTGAAGTTCGATTCGACCCGACTGTCTCAATTGAAATAGGGTCCCGTTTAGATGCCGATATTCAGGAGGGTGTAGGTGCCCTTATAGTAATTGGGACAAGTGGTTCCCCTGTTCTTTTTACAAACAATTCGAACGCATCTATCTGGGGGCAAATGATCTTTCACGACTCAACTGATGACAGGACAACGCGACTTGAGTATGCCTCGATTGATTGCAGTAGTGGTCTCTACTTTTATGCTGCATCACCTTCTCTTAAAAATTGCATTATTGAAAATGTTAGAAACATCAGTGCAGCTTTTTGGCTCATGTCGTCAAATGCCATATTTGAAGAAGTTGAAATTACAACCTATTCAAAGTATGGAATTATGCTCCCGGGTTCGTCACCAACGATCACGGGCGGGAGCCTCACGAATCAACATCCGGAGGGGGAAGGTATTTTTGGAGGCGTGGCTCCAAAAATAACTGATTTTACAATCAGCCTGGCAAGTAGTTAGAAAATTTTATGGAGTGGGACTGAACGGCTCCAGGTTTATTTTTAACTAGCAATATATATAACGCTGTTTTATTATAAAGCAATGAAGAATGGGGGTACAGTTTACTTCAAATTTCCCGAAGGCTTTTAATGTTTGGAATGATCAAAGCCATTTACGTCTGGCTCGAAAAAACATTTTTTAATACCCTGACCCGTAAATTGGCGGGTAACTTCCTGTTCCTTGC
>PKTZ01000129.1 GCA_002868925.1 Desulfuromonas sp.
GCGGGATATTGCGCAAATGTTTCGGGAATGGCAATGACTCAAGCATGTTGATGGTGGCGACGATATGGTTCTGGATCATCTCCCGCTCGGCATCGGTCAGGGTCCCTTTCACGATACAGAGGTTTTCGGTTTCATTTTCGGAAAGAAGCGGCTGTTGGCTGCCGTCTGCCATCTCGACCGTAAACCGCTCGGCCAGCGCCCGGATCTTCTGCCCCTCCTCCGGTGGTAAGAACTCGCCGCCGGTATTGGCCTTGCGTAGGAAGGTGCGGATCTCCTCCAGTTCCTGCAGGCGGGAAGCAACGTCGACCGACTCGCCTGTTGCGGAATCTCCGGGCGGATTGTTCTGCAACCCCGCGATCTTCGCATCGCGCCGCAACACCTCGATCCGGGTATCGACCAGGTCGATGCGATCGAAGATCGTCTCCAGCTTGGTCCGCTTGTCGACAACATATTCCGGGGTCGTGATTTTGCCGCAGTCGTGCAGCCAGGCCGCCATCTCTAACTCGTGCAGTTGGTCTTCGGTCAGCGCCACCCCGGCGTAAGTCCCCTCCTCCGCTTCGTTGACGGCCGCGGCAAGTAGCATCGTCAGCTCCGGCACCCGCTTGCAGTGACCGCCGGTGTAGGGAGACTTTTCGTCGATCGCGGTCGCCACCAACTTGACCAGCGACTGCAGCAGATTCTCGAGGCCGTCGATCAGGTTTTTCCGGGTCAGGGCGACCGCCGCCTGCGAGGTCAGGGAGGAGACCAGTTTTTCATCGGCCAGGTCGAACGGGATCACCCCGCCGTTTTCAGGATCGGTGGCGTTGATCAGCTGCAATACGCCGATCAGTTGATCCTCGTGATCAGACATCGGGACACTGAGGAACGATTTCGAGCGGAAACCGGTCGCCTGGTCGAACTTGCGGGTCCCGGTAAAATCATAATCTTCGCTATCGTAGGCGTCCTCGACATTAATAATGGCGTTGTCGAGGGCGGCGCAGGATACGACATTACGCCGGTTCGGCTCGCCGTTCTCATCATGCAGCGGAACCGGGTTCATGGTGACCGGGTTGCCGCTCTTGCCGCCCATGGCTATCCCCATCGAATTGCCGAGAACGATCTCGAAATGGAGTGCATCATCCTTGAGCAGGTAGAGACTACCTGCATCGGCGCAGGTAATCTTCATCGCCCCCTTGAGAATCGACTCCAGCAGTTGGTCATGGTCCTTCTCGATCGACAGGTTGATCCCGATGGCGTTGAGCAGTTCAATCTTTTCCAGAAGATCAAGCTTCTCCATCTTTACCCCCCATACGGTAGGTCAGTTCGTTACATAAACGGTCGATCAACTCCTCGACATTGGCCACTACCTGCCGGATCCCCTGGGCGTCTATCTTATCCCAGTGCATGCCGGCGACGACAGTGACGGTCCGGCCGATGGCCCGACAGAGCTTGAGTGCCGCCGATCTTGCGAGTTCATCTTCACGATGCCCGCTCAAACAGATGACATTGGCCGAGGCACTCAGCTTCTCCGGGTCATTGATGCTCGGCCGGGGATATGCGACCGCAACCGCACCGATATGCGGCTTATCGCCGCCGGTACAAGTGACCAGCAGGTCATCGCCCAACAGCTGTGCTGCGGCGGTAACCTGGAATCCTTCCTTGTCGGTAGCGATCGAGAAATTCATATCATCACAGTGAATACAATAGCAACGTAACGAAAAACGGGAGTACGGTCAAACACGCAGACCGTGCAGCCGGCACAAAACATTTCATTAGTGTATAATCTTTCCGTGCAAAAGGCACGACCTTTCAAAAGTGCGAGAGTCGGTGCCGATCAAACCATTTCATTTTATCATCAAGGAGGAAAGAGATGAAGAGACTGTTGTTCCTGAGCCTGATCCTGGCTATCCCGAACTTCGCCGCTGCGGCAATCGATATGCAACCGGGCGAGTGGGAGATCAGTTCGACCATGGAGATGCCCGGCATGCCGATGAAGATGCCGGCCTCCTCTTACACCCAGTGCCTGACCGAGGAAGACCTGATCCCGAAGAGTAGCCAGCAGATGGATAACAGCCAGTGCAAAATCATCTCCCAGGAACAACATGGCGGGACCGTAACCTGGGAGATCGTCTGCGACAATCCGCAGGGAGAGATGAAAAGCCGTGGCGAGATCACCTACCACGGAACGAGTTTCAGCGGCGAGGTCAAGACCTCGGGCGGCGGGATGCCGGGGGAGATGCTGCAGAAGATGGATGGTAAACGGCTCGGTCCCTGCCGCTAGACCTTTTAGATTAAGGCTTATCGCCACCAAGAGCACCAAGAAAGGCAGATTCCTAAAGGCTTATCTCACGCGAAGACGCAAAGACGCGAAGAGAAGATAAAGAGCAAAACCATCTTTTTGAGTTAAAAGTCAAAATCTTGATGTCTGCGAAAAAGATTTTGGTATTTATCCAAATTGTTTATGTTTTACTGTTTCTGACTTTCTTCGCGTCTTTGCGTCTTGAGTGAGCGGATGCGAACGGGCGTGAAACATAGATTTTGAATTTCTTGGTGTCCTCGGTGTCTTGGTGGTCAACCTGAAGCCCATTAAAAAAGCCCCGCAGTGATGCAGGGCTTATGCTTACGCCTTGGTCGCCTGCCCGGGCGTCTCGGCCTCAAGCTTCAACTCACCGAAGCGGGATTCGTACTCGCGCACCGAGTTGTTCAGCATTAGCGCCAACCGCTTGGCAACATACGGATTGAGCACCATCCGGTCGGTCATTTCGACCACGACCTCTTTTTGCGAAGCATGCCAGTTCTTGCTCATGCCGAACAGCAGCGTCAACTCCT
>PKTZ01000154.1 GCA_002868925.1 Desulfuromonas sp.
CGGTTACGGCACCGAGCTGAAAGAGACGATCAGGCTCCTGCACAACGGCAACTGCCGTTCGATCCTCGGAAATCACGATCTTTGGTGGCTGGAGATGAATGGAACCGGAAGCTCAGGCCCAGCCGATCGCTACCTGCGCACATTACCGGTGGTTGTCGAACGGGATGTTTATGACCAAAGAATCGTTATGGTCCACGGTTCTCCACCGGCCTCGCTGATGGACGGGATCAAACTGCTCGACGAGGATGGCGAGCTGATCCCGGCGATGCGGGCGCTCTGGCAAGAACGGCTGCAGGATTTCAGTGGCGATGTGCTGGTAGTTGGACATACCCACCAGGTTTTTGCCGAACGGCTGGGAAAGGTTCTGGTGGTCAACCCCGGAAGCACCTGTTTTAATCACACCTGTGCCATTCTGACCCTGCCGGAATGCACCGTTGATTTTTTCCCGCTCGGCGGACAAGAACCGGAGCCGGTCTGGAATTGGGGTCTGCAGTACAGACGTTAAGCACTTTGTTCCCCGGCATTTCATCCGACAATGACCTGGATTAAATACTTCAATTCAGAAGTCGATAGGTTTATGGTGAATCTTTGGAGGAGGAATGGCTTTGATAAAACACATTCGGGGATATGTTTTTGTCGCGTCGTTGACGGCCTTACTGCTGTCGCCATGCGCAGGACTGGCCCAGCCGGAACAGGAGGGTGAACTGATTCAGGTGCGGCCGAACCCGATGGCTCGCGTTATGCGTCCGTCGGTGAAGGAAGGAAAGGCGCTATTGCTGAATGACGGAAGGCAGTTGCAACAGGGGCTCCGCAACGGCCAGGAGGTCTGGTTCCTGGTCGGCAGAAGAGGTGAACTGACCGTCGCCAACGGGCGCTACACCCTGCAGAATGGCCAACGCTTGAAAATCGAGCGTGGGGAGATGGCCCGGATGCGACTTTTGAAATAAGAGAGGTTGACGCCGCGTTTTATCTATCAACTCCGCATGTTGATAAATTGCAGGTCGAGCCCGAAATCCTTCCCCTTGAGCAGCTGAATAACCGCCTGCAGGTCGTCGATCTTCTTGCCGCTGACCCGGACCTGATCGTCCATGATCTGGGCCTGGACCTTGAGCTTGCTCCCTTTGATCTCCTTGACGATCGCTTTTCCCTTCTCCTTGTCGATCCCCTGGACGATTCCGATCCTCTGGCGGACGGTATTGTGCGAGGCATTTTCCTGTTTGCCATAGTCGAGGCACTTCGACGACACCTTGCGTTGGACCAGTTTGCCGATCAGGATGTCGATAACCGCCTTCAGCTTGTAATCGTCGGCGGCGAGAATGGTAATGGCATTTTCGCCCAAATCAATTTCGTTGTGCGTCCCCTTGAAATCGTAACGTTGTCCGATCTCCTTGCGGGACTGGTTGACGGCATTGTCGACCTCCTGCATGTCGACCTGTGAGACAATATCAAAACTGGGCATGATTCTCTCCTTCCTGAATTATTCAGGAGAACTGTTTATCAGAAAAACGGTGATGGAGCAATCTTTGAGTGGTGTTGTCCGGGCAGTGCGATATCAGATAATGTACTGCGCCTTGGCAAAGGGGAGGAAGATGCTTACCGTCGTCCCTGCGTCGGGGGTACTGTTGATCTCGATATGGCCATCGTGCTGATCGACGATCTGCTTGACAATGTTCATGCCGAGTCCGAGACCGCTGACCGCAGCGGCCGAAGAGTCGACCCGGTAGAACTTGTCGAAGACCCGGGCGAGTTGTTTTTCATTCATCCCGACTCCCTGGTCAATCACCGATATGGTCACACCCTGATCATTCCAGTCCGAAGCGATGGTGATCGTCGTCCCGGTCGGGGAATACTTGATGGCGTTGTTGATGACGTTTTCCAAAACCTGCCGGATCCGCAACGGATCGAAGGCGGTCTGGTTGGTCGATGCCTCATCGAGTTGCAGTTCGAAGTTGTGTGTCTTGATCAGTGGTTCGAGATGGTCGATAAGTTCATGGATCAATTTTTCCGGTGACCGGTTCTCCCTGGTCAAAACGATGCCACGCCCCTGCTCGAAGCGGGAGATATCGAGCAGATCGTTGACGATCCGGGAAAGGTTGTTGATATTGCCGATGATCTTGTCGAGGTAGGCTTCTCTTTTCTCTTCGGGGAGGTCCCCCTTCGACATCTTGAACAATTGAACGTAGTTGAGCAGGGTCGCCAGTGGATTGTTCAGTTCGTGGGCGGCCGAGGAGATGAAGTCGTTCTTCATCCGGTCCATCTCCCGCAACGACTCTTCGGCTGCCTTGCGCCGTTCGACCTCCTGCTTGCGCTCCTCGATCTCGATCGTCAACTGTTGCAACGCTTTCGTATGGTTGTTGACCGCCTCGGTCAGGCTGGTAACATCCTGAATGGAGAACAGGGCGAGATCGGACCCCGCATCAATGATCGTAAGAGGGGTGACGACCGTCTGCTGAATCCGTTTCTTTCCGCCGGGGAGTGGCGCCGGCAGGAAATGCTTATGCAGTTGCGACGAGAACGTGGCCGGCGGGCCGCCGGAAAAAACCTGCTCGATGCGATTACGGTACTTCGGGTCATCAAGGTGAGGAAATCGTTCGAGGATATTCTGCCCGACGATCTCCCGGCGGGTTATGCCGGTCCAGTCCTCGAGGCAGCGGTTCCAGTAGCGGACCGCCAGTTCCCGGTCGAGGATGAAGTGGCCGATCGGGGAGTGGTCCAGTATCGAGAAGAAATTTTGGGAAGATGGCGGCATAGAAGATCAGGTCTCATGCATCAAGGCGTCGAGTTCCTGGATCAGGGTGGTAAAGGTTTTTGTTTCGAACAGGAGAAAAACGTTCCCCTCGATTTCAAGTTCCTCGACCCGGAAGTTGGTCTGTACCATCAGTACGCCGGTCGAATCGCCGTCACCCGGTGCGTTCAGAAGTTCGGTAAGTGCCCCTTCGAGGTAATTGGGGAACGAGTAGTCGAACGGCTTGGAGAGGATGTTGCCGATTGTCCCCATAACCCCGTTGAGCAAGATATTGCCGACTTCGTTCAGGGTGCCGGCCATCACTGCATTCATGCCGGGTGCTCCGGCCGATTCGCCGGTAAGGGCGGTGACCAGCTTGGCGGCGCTGTCGGGCGGGAAGACCAGGGCGGCGGTTCCGGAGAAGGTACCCTGGAAACCCATCTGGACACAGGCCAAAGACTGGGTCTTGAGGTGGTCGGGAATCTTTTCGGTCTCTCCGAGCCGGAAGAAGTAGATCGACGGGACCTGCAGTTCGATGTGGGCATCGAGCATCTCGTTCAGGGACGAAGCGGCCCGGCCGACGCCGATGTTGACAACCTCTTTTAACGTATCGAATTGCTGTTCGGTCAGAAGAGACATAGCGATGTCCTTTATGCGGCGAGAATTTCGTCGATAAGTGTTCCGACCTTCTTCATCGTAGCCGGTTTGCCCAAGAAGCTCCGGGCGCCCAACTCGAGACAGGTGGCGCGTTTCGTTTCCTGGATGTCGGCGCTGACGACGATGACCGGCAGCTTGATCCCCTTGATCTTGAGTGATTGTAGAAAGCCGATCCCGTCCATTTCGGGCATCATCAGGTCGACCAGCACCAGATCAAAATCTTCCTTCTCGACCAGGGCGAGACCTTCCAGGCCGTTATTGGCCGTAACCACTTCGTGTCCAAGTTCCCTGACGTACATCGAATGGGTTCGACGGGCCAGGAGCGAATCATCGATAATCAGGATGCGGGCCATTGTGCAACAACCTCCTCGGGGGCTGTAGAAATCAATTAGGTCAATACTTAACAATACTTTGAATCGGCACCGACTGCAAATATTAATTGCGGCAAAATCGAACAGCGTTATTTTTTGCCTCTCGAGCATTTTTTTGATGTCTCGCAGTGGAAAAAATAGCCATATTTTGCTATGATTTAATCAACGTTACAAAGATAGAAGGCAAGGGAGGATGACAGCATGACCGTCTCTGAGCCACCGGGCCAACAAACCAAAATAGGATGTTCCACTTAACAGGCCGTTTGGCCTGAAGCGATCCCCACGAAGGGGATAAGAGGAAGAAAAAATAGTTTTGGAAGAACCCCGACAGGTTGCGCTGTTCGGGGTTCTTCTCTTTTATCAATAACGGGCGTGTTGGCGATTGCTCAACCCCATGGTTTGGCCTAATATTGTTACGATGGATATCTGGCTTAACATAACGACGATCCTGACAGTTTTCACTCTGGCTATCATCAGCCCCGGGCCGAATTTCATCCTGGTCGCCAACACTGCGCTGTTTCGATCGCGCCGCGAAGGGCTGTATACGGCGTTCGGCGTGGCGACCGGGAGCGCTCTTTTCGGGCTGGCCGGGATGGTCGGCCTGCTCATCATCTTCGTACGGTTCCCGTATTTTGCCGACCTGATCCGCCTGGTCGGTGGTATCTACCTGACCTGGCTCGGACTGCAGATGGTCCGGAGCGGGCTGCGCCGGCAGTCGGAAGTTGAAAGCCGATCGCTCGAATCACTCGATTTTATTCCGTTTGCCGCCTGGCGGACCGGCCTGTTGACCAACCTGGGCAACCCGAAGGCCTGGGCCTTTTATCTCAGCCTCTTTACGGTGGTGATGACCCCCGGCTTTCTGCTCTGGCAAAAGGCGATGGTCAACGGCTCGATGTTCCTGATTTCCTTTGCTTGGTACGGGTTGGTCGCAATCCTGGTTTCCGATCGCAACCTGCAGTCGCGGCTTCGCCGGGTGCAGGCATCGGTGCAGTTGCTGTTCGGAATTATGCTCAGTGGTCTCGGTGTTTATCTGTTTATAAACTGGTAGGGGGATGGATGGCTCAACGGGATGCACAGACAATCCGTTACAGCGCTTCCGAAGAGAGGTTCAACCGGACCAGTCATGCCCTGGCCGGCCTCGGGTTCCTGTGCGGTCTGGCCTGGCTCATGCTTGTTGCGACCCGGACCGGGGAACCGTATCGGATCGTCGGCAGTGCCGTCTTTGGCGCTTGTTTGATCCTGTTCTATCTGACCTCGACCATTTACCATTCACTGCGCTCGGACCGCTGGCGCCAGCTGTTTCGCAAGCTCGATCATATCGGGATCTATCTGCTGATCGCCGGGACTTATACCCCGATCACCCTGGTCACCCTGCGCGACGGCAACGGCTGGGCGATCTTCGGCACCGTCTGGGGGCTGGCGCTCGCCGGCATCCTGTTCAAGATTTTTCTGGTACACCAGATTCCGTTTCTGGCGCCGGTGCTCTATGTCGCCCTCGGCTGGTTGATCGTGATCGATCTCGACGGCCTGCTGACGAGCATGCCGTTGGCGGGCGTTGTCTGGCTGGTCGCCGGAGGGGTCATCTACACGGTCGGTCTCGTCTTCTACGCGATCAACCGCATCCCGCATCATCACGGTATCTGGCACCTGTTCGTCGCCGTCGGTAGCCTCTGCCATTACCTGACCATTCTCTGGTACGTGATTCCCCTGTCGCCCGGGTTCGATTAAGTTAATTCGCCCGATCGAAGAAAATAGGTAAAGACCTGCCTGCAACCACGATTTTTCCCGGTTTCCCCTGTTTACATTCGACTTCTTTCGCGTTAACGTATGGCTCCGATCGCGCTCTATCTGGAAAAAGCGCGCAAGTTCAGACGAGATGGGAGTTCCACGCCGATGCTGGCCCGCCTGCAATTCGCATTTTTCAACCGTTTTCACCTCAGCGAAAACACCTTCATGATCATTATGGCGGTTGTCATCGGCCTGCTGGCTGGTCTCGGCAACTACGCCTTCCGTCAGACCATCGAATTCTTCCACTGGCTGGTGTTCGAACAGGGGTTGGAGCTGTTCGAGATCTCCCTCGAGCACTGGAGCCTCTCCCGCATCTGGACGATATTCTTCCCGGCGATCGGTGGTCTGCTGCTCATCCCCTTCGGCCTCTGGGCCAAAAAGGATATGAGCTTCGGTTTTCCCGCCTTCCTCGAAAAGGTCAACCTGCGCGGCGCCAAGCTGCCGCTGCGGACCATCTTTACCCGTGGCGCCGCTTCGGCGATCACCCTCGGTACCGGCGGCTCGGCCGGGCAGGAGGGGCCGATCGCCCAGATCGGCGGCGCCATCGGAAGCCAGCTGGGGCAGGCCTGTCGGATCGGTGGCGATCGGCTCAAGATCCTGGTCGCCTGCGGGGTCGCCGGCGGAGTCGCCGCAACCTTCAATGCGCCGATAGCCGGAGTCTTCTTCGCCCAGGAAATCGTCCTGCTTGCCAGCTTCGAGCTCTCCAGCTTCACCTCCATCGTCGTCGCCAGCGGCATGGCGACCGTCGTCTCCCGCGCCCTGCTCGGCGATGTCTCGGAGCTCTACGCGCCACACTACGTGTTGACCTCGTTCTGGGAGCTGCCGCTCTACATTCTGCTCGGCCTGATAATTGGACTCTTCGCGGCGTTCTTCATCGATATACATTTCAAAATCAAGGATCGTTTCGCCGCGATCAAGTTGCCGCGCCTGGTCAAGCCGATTGTCGGTGGCCTGCTGGTCGGGCTGATCGGGCTCTTTTTTCCGGAGGTGTTCGGCAACGGCTACGATTACATGCAGACCGTCCTGCTCGGCAACGGGGTCTGGTGGATGCTGCTGGCGCTGGTTCTGGTCAAGATGATCGCAACGTCTTTTACCCTCGGGTCCGGACTGCAGGGTGGCCTGTTCGCCCCCTGCCTCTACCTCGGTGCGGTCACCGGCGGCGGTTTCGGTAAAGTCGCCCAGATGGCCCTGCCCGGTATCGCTATCTCCTCCGGCGCCTACGCCGTGGTCGGGATGGGGGCGTTCCTGGCGGCCGCCACCCACGCGCCGATGACCGCGATATTCCTGCTGTTCGAAATCACCGATTCCTACGAGGTGATCGTGCCGATCATGCTCAGCTGCGTGATCGGTACCGCCGTCTGCCGGCACTTCAAGAAGGAGAGCCTCGACACGGTCGAACTGGCCAAGAACGGCATTGATCTCGAGGCCGGCAAAGAGCGGAACATCATGAAATCGATCCGGGTCGGCGATGTCATGGTCAAGAAGCCGGAGACGGTTCCGGAACACATGACCCTCGGCCAGTTCGCCGATTTCATCGCCTCAACCCGGCACACCAATTTCCCGCTGGTCAATAGCGCCAAGGAGATGACCGGCATCATCTCGGTTCAGGATTTCATGGGGGTGGTCTTCGAGCCGGACCTGATGGATCTGATCGTGGTCAAGGAGTTGGCGACCCTCGATGTTATCACCGTTACCGCCGATGACAACCTCGATACGGCGATGCGGAAGATCGGCTACCGCAATATCGAGCAGCTGCCGGTGGTGCAGAAGGGGAACGACAAGAAGCTGACCGGGATTATCTCGCGCCGGGACATGGTTTCGGCCTACAACAAGGAGCTGATGAGCCGGACCCTGGAAGAGGATGGCGATGAGTGACCTGCTCGCCAATCTCAACCCGCCGCAGGCCGAGGCGGTGCAGCATAGTGACGGCCCGCTGCTGATCCTCGCCGGCGCCGGTTC
>PKTZ01000172.1 GCA_002868925.1 Desulfuromonas sp.
ACCATCGGCAGGTGTTCCTCGGAGACGATCTCCTTGAAGTTCTGGCCGAGAACCTTTGCCGTATCGATCTGCAAAAGCTTCTCGGCGGCAGCGTTGATCGTGGTCAGGCGGCCTTCCTGGTCGACGGAGATGATCCCGGCCGTGACATTGCCGAGGATGGTCTCCATGTAGCGGCGGCGCTGGTCGAGTTCGAGGTTAGATGATTGGAGTTCGATATTGGCCTCGGTCAGTTGCTGCCGACCGGCGCGCAAATCGGTGGTCATGGTGTTGAACGAGTTAACCAGAGAACCGACCTCGTCGTCACTCTTGACGTCGAGGAGGACGTTGAGGTCGCCGTCGGCAACCCGTTTGGTTGCGACCGCCAACTCCTGGATCGGGACGGTAATGCCCCGGGCGAGGTGGAAGCCGAACCAGGTGGCGAGAAAGATAATGACCAGGGCGATCAGCAACAGGAATACGAGGTAGCCCGATTTGATATTCCCCTTGAGCAGTTTGGTGTTCTTGAACTGTTCGAAGGAATTTGAAATCTCCTTCATCTTATTGACCAGGGAGTAGGGGACGTAGTAGTTGACGACGACGACGCCGACGACATCGTTCGGGTTCCAGTTGGAATAGATCGGAACAACGCCACGGATCAGGTCGGCCCTGCCGATCGGCGTGATCCGACTGAAGCGGTTCCCCTCCAGCGCCTCTCGGATATTGTCGGAGCCGGGATCGGTGAATTCTGCTTCCGGGATCTGGGGGTTCGATGATCGGACCAGCTCCTCGAACGTCGAGGAAAAGACTTCGACGATCCCGAGGTTGTATTCGACCTGTTTTTGTTGAAGCAGCTGCTCCAGCTGTCCGATGTTCTCTTCTTTGAGCAGTCGCTGCTCCTTGATCATGTTCGCGAGTTGGTCGGCGTAATAGAGGGCATTCGATGCCGAGTTTTTATAGTAGGTCTGGGCGACCTCGAGCGATTCCTGAAGCGACGACTCAATTTGCTGGTTGAACCAGTTTTCAATCGAACTGGTAATGAAGCCGGCCGAAACGAAATAGAGCAGCATGGTCGGGATCAGGGAGAGCGCAATGAAGGTGACGACCAGTTTAGTTCTGAGCTTTGCCCCGGGGACAGCCCGGCGCCGTTCAAGCAGAAGCTTGAACAGGTTGCGGAAGATCAGGAACAGGAAGAGAATGATCAGCAGGATGTTGAGATTGATAATCGCCAGGATCAGGATGCTGTTTGACAACGGCAGCTTGGCGGTCAGTTCGAAAAGCTGCGTTTCGAACCGGGTGAATATCATCAGCAATAAAAAAACAACCAGCGTGATGATCCACTCGCGGCGGCGCTTTCGGCGCGGGCGGTTCGATTCGTTACTGCCTGTAATGTTGTCGTCGACTTCGGTCATATCCCTGCCAGTGAAACGAGAAGATCAAACATCTAATACTAGGATAGTTTTTAATGATTTTGCAAGTTTATCGAACGAAAAAAGGCAGCCGAAAAGGCTGCCTTTTTGATGTTTATGATATCGACATTCAGATTTTTTCAAAGGCGAGATGATTGCTGGCGGTTGTCGATAGATCCTTCTGCAGGGCAAGGCGAAGGTCTTCATCGCTGAATTCGACAATTTGCCAGCAGTCGGGTGAGGCCAGAATCTTCTGCACCGTTTTGTGATTGATGTCATGGCCAGCCTTGTAGGTCCGCACATGGCCAAGGATCGGATATCCGGTCAGGCTGAAGTCGCCGATGGTGTCAAGAATCTTGTGGCGTACAAATTCGTCACTGTAGCGCAGGCCGTCCGGGTTGACCACGCCGTTATCATCAATCACGACAGCGTTGTCGAGGGATCCGCCACGGGCCAAGCCGTTTGCCTTGAGGTATTCGACCTCATTGAGGAAACCGAAGGTTCTGGCGCGCGCGATATCCCGGGAAAAAACATCCGGTGAAAGCTTGATCGAACGGTTTTGCAGGGCGATGCTCGGATGGTCGAAAGCGATGTCCGACGTGACCCGGAATAAACGGGACGGGATGATGCTGATCCGTTTTTCACCATCGATTACCGAAATCGGTTTGCGGATGGCCAGGTACTTGCGGCTGACGGAAAGGTTGACCAGGTCGACCTTGGAAACCATTTCTACGAAGTCACCGGCGCTGCCATCCATGATCGGGACTTCGGGGCCGTCGATATCGATGTGCAGGTTGTCGATGCCGAAGGCGTAAAGGGTGGCCATCAGGTGTTCGACGGTCGAAACCTTCAGATCGCCCTTGCCGATTACGGTTGCCAGTCGGGTGTCGACGACATTGTCGGAGCAGGCCTCGATGCTGACGGTCCGCTCTCCCTCTTTACGGTGGAAGATGATGCCGTTGTTGGCATCGGCCGGGCGGAGGGTGACGTTGATCCGGTTCCCGGTGTGCAGGCCGATACCGCTGAAGGCGATCGATTCGGCGATTGTTCTCTGGAAAATCATTGTTTCAGTTTGTCCCTACTATAAGTATTCAAAATTCAATCAGCTCAATAATATACAAGCACCGTGCCAATTTTAGTGATCTTGTAAGATCTTGAAATTTAAGGGATTATTTATCGTTGTGGGTTCGAGGGAGAGGGATTGTTGCAGAAATACAAGGAGAATGTGGACAGGGCAACACAGCCGGCAGGATTTTGTTACAGCCGGCCGGAGCGGAGAATGGCGATGGCGAGCCAGAGGCCGAGGAGGCCGGCGATGGTGTAACCGAGCAGGCCGAGAATCGGGAACCCGAAAAAAAGTGGACCTTTTTCGGTCTGCATCACCAGCGACGAGCCGACGATTATCGCGCCGATCAGCAGGCTGAACGAGAGCCGATTGCTGGAGCGGTCAAGATCGGAGATCAGTTTTTCGAGTCCGCGATGTTCCAGGTCGATTTTGAACTTGTTGCGATTGACCCGGTTGACGAATTCTTTGACATCGCCAGGCAGGGTTTTCAGTAGTTGCAGATAGGATTGACCCATCCGCATCGCCTCGCGGGAGACATTGGTCGGTGACAACCGCTTGCGGATAAGCTGCTCGATAAAGGGTTTGAGGTGGGCGACCATGTCGAACTCCGGGTCGAGCTGTCGTCCGACCCCTTCCATGGCGACCAGTGCCTTGCCGAGGAGAATCAGGTCGGCCGGGAACTTGATCCGGTGATGTTGCAGGATTTCGATAAACTCGGTCAACAGTTTTCCGGTATTGAGGTTCTGCAGCGAAATCTCGTGGTAGTCATCGATAAATTCCGAGAGATCCCGCTTGAGCTGTTTGCGATCCGTCTCTTCCGAGATGTCGCCGGCGTAGACCAGTTGGGAGATGAGACGGTCGGTGTCCCTTTCGACCACGCAGATGATGAGATCGAGAAGATGGTATTTCAGCGAATCGTCGAGATGGCCGACCATTCCGTAGTCGAGCATGCAGATCACATTCCCCGGCAGGATAAAGACATTCCCCGGGTGTGGATCGCCATGGAAGAGACCGAATTCGAGAACCTGCCGCAAAAAGGCGTCGGCGCCGTTGCGGGCTATTTCCGGGAGCTCGTACCCTTCTGCTTTGAGCCGCTCCGTTTCGGAGACCTTGATCCCGTCGACAAAATCCATGGTCAGGGTCGTGGTCCCGCTGTATTGCCAGTGCACTTTGGGGATGAAGACGGTTTCGTCATCTTCGAAGTTGGCGGCAAAGCGGTCGATGGTGTGGGCTTCGCGGGTGAAGTCGAGCTCCCGTTGCACGATGCGGCGGAACTCGCGGACGATAGCGATCGGATCAATGATCAGCCCTTCCGGGAGGTGGTTCTCAACCAGATAGGCCAGCCCCATCAGGATGTCGAGGTCGGTTTCGATGGTGTGGGAAATGCCCGGGCGCAGCACCTTGACCACGACCTTCTCTCCTGATTTCAGCTGCGCCAAGTGAACCTGACCGATCGAGGCGGCGGCGATCGGTTCGTCGCGGAAATCGACGAACAGCTCGTTAACCGGTTGGCCGAGCTCCAGCTCGATCTGTTCCCGGATCGAGTCAGTCTTCTCCGGCGGCACCTTGTCCTGGAGTTTACTGAATTCTGCTGCGTATTCTTGCGGGATCAGGTCGGGACGGGTCGAGAGGACCTGGCCGAGCTTGACGAAGGTCGGCCCCAGCTCCTCCATCGCCAACCGCAGCCGTTGAGGTTGGTTGAGCCGCTCGATCTCCTTGGTCGCCGTGCCGAGGGTAACGATACGGCGTCCCAGCTCCAAGTAGTAGTCGATATTCAGCTGTTCGACGACATGACCGAAGCCGTACTTGATGAGGATCCCGAGAATCTGCCGGTAACGGCGGATCGACCGGATGTTTCTGTTGATTCGTTGAAAAGAGAGCATTGAGGAATCAGATACCCGCTTCCTTGATAGTTTTTTCGAGCTTTGCGACTTTCCGCTTCAGCGCGTCGAATTCCTTCTTGGTGACGGCGCCGAACCGTTTCATCGATTTTTCAATCTCTTCCTTGGCCATTTTTCCCAGTTTATCCCGCTGTTCATCTGTTGCTGAGCGGAATTTGTCGAGCAGGGCACGTCCTTCTTCTTCACTCAGGTTCATCTTCTGCTTCAGCTCGTCCAGCAGTTCATCCGTTTTCTTTTGACTGAGTGCCAGGGCACCGATTCCGGCCAGCAAGGTCTTCTCGATTGTTTCGATCATAGTTTCCTCCTTTTTTGAAGTCATTCTAGATAGTTATAAGTCTATCACAGGAGGTTTGCAATGCAATCGGGCAGAGCCTTAGAAAGTTTTCAAAGCGGACCTGACCGCCTGCTTCCCGGCTTCGATGCATTCCCCGGCCCGGTGAAACTCGAGCAGGGTGATATCCTTCAGATCGGGGCGGATCAGCAGATCGGCCGGGGTGCGATCGATGCTCATCTCCGTTATCCGATTCTCCATAATTGCGACGCTCTGGGCAAAAACACGAAAGATACTCGGCGGCTTGCGCACCGTTCTTCGGTCATCCCGGTTGTTCGTGCCGTTCTTCCCCTGCCAGACCTCACGGAAGCGATTTTCAATCCATTCCGAGTTGAAGTGGTCGAGAAAGCGGGCAACCGTCTTCTCTTTTTTGTGCGCTGGCGATGATGCTTCGGTATATTTTTTTTCGATTTCGGGGATGGCGCAGACGCTGATGACCCGGTCCGCTCCCATGTCTCTTGCGATGTCGGTCGGCACTGGAGCGCACAGGCCGCCGTCTACGAGAAAACGGTCACCGAAACGGACCGGGGTGAACAGGCCGGGAAAAGCGATCGCCGCCTGAACCGCCTCGAGCAGGTTCCCCTTGCGGATCACGACCAGTTCGCCCGATTCGACATCGGTTGCCGTAACCGCCAGTGGCCGCTGTAACTCCTCGAACGATTTGACCGGCAACAGGTCGTCGATGAAGCGGCCGACTTTTTTGCCGTCAATCAGTCCGGATGTCGGAATGATCGGATCGAGCAGTCGGGTCAGCTTCTGCCAGTTCAGACTGCGGGCAACCTGTTCCATCCGGTCGATCGGAACCCCCGACGCGTAGATCGCACCGATCATGGCACCGATCGAGGTGCCGGCCAGGCAGGATATCTCGACCCCCGCTTCTTCCAAAGCCTTGATCACGCCGATATAGCTCAGACCTCGGGCGGCTCCACTGCCGAGTGCCAGCCCGACTGGACCACTCCCCACAACAGAACCCTCTATTTTTACGTCTCTATCGGTCATTTTCTAAAAAACCAGAAGAGGAGAGAGATAATAACTGAAATAAGGATACAGCTTGTCAGGGGGAAATAGAATGAGAAACCGTCCCGCTTGAACTGAATGTCGCCCGGAAGTTTGCCGAGAAACGGGATTTTAGGGCCGAAGGTCAGGGCGAGTCCGGCAACCAGCAGGACAATGCCGGCGATGATCAGAATCTTCCCGGTCAGCAAGGGATCTCTCCCTAGTTCCGTTTCCTGGGGTAGTAGCGATCCATCTCCGAATAGATACAGCCGCAATATTGCTGGCGGTAGAGCCCCATGTTTTTCGACATGGTGATCCCCTCCTGCCAGCCGGTGCGGAAGTCTTCGTACTGAAATTTCAGGTCGAATTTTTCGGCGAGGTCTTCGCCGAAACTGCGGATCCGTTCATGCTGCTGGTAGCGGGAGTAGAGCAGGCTGGAAGTAAATGCCTCGAACCCTTTTTCGGCGGCGTAGCGGGCGGTCTGTTCGAGCCGGGAGCGGTAGCAGAAGTCGCACCGTTTGTCCGGATCGCCGGCGACGGCGTTGAGGAATTCACGGAGCTGATACTGTTCATTGTAGACAACGTCGAGTTCGACTTTAGCCGCGTACTCCTTGACCGTATCGAGGCGCTTCTTGAACTCGAGATAGGGGTGGATATTGTTGTTGAAGAAATACCCGGTGAGATTATGGTTCCGTTCGCGCAGTACCCTGATCGGGTAAATGGCACAGTTGGCGCAACAGATATGCACAAGAGTTTTCATGACCACCTCGTCGTTATCCGCGAATTATAGCATTAAATGCATACCGGGAAAAAGGGATAGTTATCGGCGAAAGAGTTGGTCGTAATCCGGCACCGGGAATTTGTTCCAGACCGTTCGGACCAGGGGCGCGGCTTTTTTGTCCGGCCAGGTTGTTGTCGCATGTTGAAGTAGTCTCTTCTGTAAGGTTCGCAGCTGCTCGAGGTAGCGCTCGAGAATGACGATTGTTTCGGCCTCGTCTTGCGGGAGACTAACCTTTCCCGACCGGTAGGAAGAGAGCAGGACCAGCGCTTCAGCCTGGCTTGTCCCTTCGACCGAAATCTCATTTTGATTCTGGTCGGTCAGAACGACCTGGTTGAAAAATGTATCGATAATCTTAAGCTGGCCGGCAAAGCTGTAGGTGGTCTGATCAGCTTCCGGAATATTGAACAAAAAGTCATCCGGGAAAAGAGGAATCTCCTCTTTCTTGATCCAATCGGTCAGTTCATCGACCGTATCGGACGTTTTCTTTTCTTTCGGGGCCGTTTTCTTTGCGGAAGTTGCCTTCACTTCCGGCAGTGGCCCGAGCCAGACCTCCAACTCCTGATCAACAGCGGCCGGCTGAATCTGCCCTTTTTGCGGCCTGAGATTGGCGAGCGTGGTCAGTACCTCGACGGACGGCAAAGGGGTAGGGTATTTATTGATCTCTGCGAGCCGCTTTGTCCTGTCAGTCGGTAATTTTTTTTCGTTCAGCAGACGCCACAGCGTTTGCCCGAACGACGATTCGAAGAAATTCAATATCCCGTCGACGGGGAATTCCTGCATCTCTTCCGGGGAGAAGAATCGAATCTGGTCCGAGTTGAAAAGTTTGAAAATCGGTTCCGGCATGACCTGCCCAGCAAGAAGGCGCCTGCCGAAAGACCACTGTGGTTCGGACGGGACGGGGCGCCTTGTTTCATTGCTGTAGCTGACGATCGCATCGGCGTCGTCAGAATCA
>PKTZ01000079.1 GCA_002868925.1 Desulfuromonas sp.
AAACAAACAAGGGAGATAAACCTGATGGTTTACCTCCCTTGACAATACATGGCGGGGCTGACGGGACTCGAACCCGCGACCTCCGGCGTGACAGGCCGGCGTTGTAACCGACTCTACTACAGCCCCTGATATGAAATTATGGTGGGCGAAACAGGGCTCGAACCTGTGACCCTCGGCTTGTAAGGCCGATGCTCTCCCAACTGAGCTATTCGCCCGAATAAATGGCGGGGCTGACGGGACTCGAACCCGCGACCTCCGGCGTGACAGGCCGGCGTTGTAACCGACTCTACTACAGCCCCGTGAAGTCAGAAGAAAATAGGAAACGGAAGTAGAACTCCTCCGTTTCCTATTTTAATCGTTCAAACGACTAAAAAACGCTGGATTTTCTTATTTAGTTTACAGCGTCCTTAAGAGCCTTGCCAGCCTTGAACTTCGGGGTGTTGGCGGCAGGGATATTGATTTTTTCACCAGTTTGGGGATTCTGACCGGTACGGGCAGCACGCTTGCTGACGCTAAAAGTACCGAAACCTACCAGAGAGAGTTTTTCGCCTGCTTTCAATGCATCCGTAACAGCATCACAGAAGCCCTTCAAAGCCTTTTCGGCATCAGCCTTACTCAGACCCGCCTTCTCTGCCATCGCATTAACAAGATCCGCTTTTGTCACAACATACCTCCATGAATATTGTTATCGTTAAGCCCTGCTGAAAACGCGCTAGTTATATCAAAATCTGGAAAAGAGTGTCAAGCAATTAATTAGCCTCAAACCCGCTTTTTTAGGCGTTTAATGAGGAAGTGAATCACTCGCTTCTGAAACCTTCTGTGTATCGGCAGAAAACGGTGGAAGTGGCATACTTATTGTCAGCGCCTGTTCCAGAACTTCATCGACATGCGACACTGGAATAATTTCAAGACTTTTCCGAATTTGTTGCGGTACATCCTCGAGATTCTTCTCGTTATCCTTCGGGATAAGCACCCGGGTGATGCCGGCCCGCTTCGCCGCGAGCAGCTTCTCTTTCAGCCCCCCGATCGCCAAAACACGTCCACGCAACGTAATTTCACCGGTCATTGCCAAATTACTGTCAACCGGCCGTCCAGTCAGCGCCGAAGCGAGGGCGCTGGCCATGGTGATCCCGGCCGACGGACCGTCCTTCGGAATCGCACCTTCCGGCACGTGAATATGGAGATCAATCTTCTGATAGAAATCCTTCTCCAGCCCCAACTCCTGCCAGCGCGAACGGACGTAACTGAGCGCCGCCTGGGCCGACTCCTTCATAACTTCACCCAGCTTGCCGGTAACGGTCAACTTCCCCTGGCCCGGCAGGATGGCCGTCTCGATATTGAGAACCTCACCGCCAACTTCGGTCCAAGCCAGACCGGTCGCCATTCCGACGCGGCTCTCTTCGTCTTTGACGCCGTAACTGTAACGGGAAACACCGAGATACTTCTTGATCTGCTGGGCACCAACCTGATAGCGCTTATCAGGATTCTCCTTGGCCACCTTGACCAGATCCCGGGCGATCTTGCGACAGATATTGGCGATCTCCCGCTCGAGGCTTCTGACTCCGGCCTCCCGGGTATAGCGCCTGATGATCTCATAGAGGGCGCTGTCGGAGAAACTGACCTGTCCCTCTTTCAACCCGTGCGCCTCAAGCTGTTTGATCAGCAGATAACGGCGGGCGATATGCAACTTCTCTTCTTCGGTGTACCCCTCGATCCGGATAATCTCCATCCGATCCTGCAGTGGAGCCGGGATGGCCGGGAGGGTATTCGCCGTGGCGATAAATAATACTTGAGAAAGATCATAATCGACATCGAGGAAATGATCAGCAAACGACGTGTTCTGTTCCGGATCAAGGACCTCGAGCAGGGCCGAAGACGGATCGCCGCGAAAATCGGTACTCATCTTATCGACTTCATCGAGCAGAAATACCGGGTTTTTCACTTCCGCCTTGCGCATCCCCTGAATCACCTTGCCCGGCATTGCCCCGATGTAGGTCCGGCGATGACCACGGATCTCGGCCTCGTCCCTTACCCCGCCGAGCGACATCCGGACGAACTTGCGCCCCAAAGCCCTCGCCACCGAGCGCCCGAGTGAGGTTTTGCCGACCCCGGGCGGTCCGACCAGGCAGAGGATCGGCCCTTTGAGCTTTTTCACCAGCACCTGTACTGCAAGGTACTCGACAATCCGTTCTTTGACCTTCTCCAGGCCGTAGTGATCCTCGTCGAGAATCCGCTCCGCCTTCTCGACGTCGATCCGGGAGCGGGAGCGCTCCTTCCACGGAATCGAAAGCAACCAGTCGACGTAGTTACGAACAACCGTCGCCTCGGCCGACATCGGCGACATCATTTTCAGCTTGCGCAGTTCGCTCGTCGCCTTCTCGGTCGCCTCCTTCGACATCTTCTTCTTTTCTATCTTCTGCTCAAGCTCGCGAATCTCCTGCTTGAATTCATCCTTGTCGCCAAGTTCCTTCTGAATAGCGCGCATCTGCTCATTCAGATAATACTCTTTCTGACTCCGCTCCATCTGGCTCTTGACACGTCCGCGGATCTTTTTCTCGATCTGCAGGATTTCGACCTCTTGCTCGAGCAGGGCGAGAAGTTTCTCCAAGCGCTCGACATGATCGAACGACTCGAGGATCTCCTGGCGATCGGGAATCCGTACCTGGAGATGAGCGATGATGGAATCGGAAAGACGACCCGTGTCCGTAATTCCGGCAACGGTCGGCAGAACCTCGGCCGGAACCTTCTTGCTGAGATTGACATAATTCTCAAAAGCATTATTGACGCTACGCATCAACGCTTCGCTTTCGGCACCGGCGTGGTCCGGCTCCTTGATCAACTCGGCCTCGGCGAAATAACACTCTTCCCGGTCGACGAACGATCCGAGACGGGCGCGCTGTTTCCCTTCGATCAAAACCTTGATCGTCCCGTCCGGAAGCTTGAGCATCTGCACCACCTGGCCGATAGTTCCGATCTCGTAGATATCGCCGACCGACGGGTCATCAACCTTGGGATCCTTTTGCGTCGTCAGGAATACCGACTTGTCACTCTCCATCGCCAGCTCGAGCGCCTTGATCGAACGGGGCCGACCGACGAACAGAGGTGTGACCATGTGCGGGAAGATGACAATGTCGCGCAGAGGGAGAAGCGGATAGAGCTTGCTGCCGGACATTTCAGGAACAACAGAATTGTCGCTTAATTCAGTCATAATTAGAATATATCAGATTGAGGAAAAAAGGGACTCAGGCCGATTCAGCTACGTCGTACACGACAATCGGCTGGGCCTGGTTGTAGATAACGTCTTCACTGATGACGACTTCCTTAACCCGGTCCTGTGAAGGGATGTCATACATCACGTCAAGCATGGCATTTTCGAGAATCGAACGTAGCCCCCTGGCCCCCGTTTTACGCTTGAGCGCCTCCTTGGCAATCGCCAGCAGCGCGCCATCGGTGAACTTCAGTTCGACCTTCTCCATATCAAACAGCTTCTTGTACTGCTTGACCAGGGCATTTTTCGGCTCGGTCAGGATCTGGACCAGAGAGTCCTCATCGAGTTCATCGAGGGTCGCAACAACCGGCAGACGGCCAATAAACTCCGGGATCAACCCGTACTTGAGCAGATCCCCCGGCTCGGCATCGGCCAGGAGCTTGCCGACATTCTCCTCCTGCAGCTGACGGACGTCGGCCCCGAAGCCCATGCTCTTGGCGCCGACCCGCTGCGCGACAATCGACTCCAGGCCGGCAAACGCACCACCGCAGATAAAAAGAATATTGGTGGTGTCGACCTTCAGAAACTCCTGCTGAGGATGCTTACGGCCTCCCTTCGGCGGTACCGAAGCGGTCGTCCCCTCGATAATCTTCAGCAAAGCTTGCTGCACCCCTTCGCCCGAAACATCCCGGGTAATCGAAGGAGAATCGACCTTGCGCGCAATCTTGTCGACTTCGTCGATATAGATAATGCCCCGCTGCGCCCGCTCCAGATCGTAATCGGAAGCCTGCAGCAGGCTGAGAATGATATTCTCGACATCCTCGCCGACATAACCGGCCTCGGTCAGGTTGGTCGCATCGGCAATGGCGAACGGCACGTTGAGAATCCGGGCCAGAGTCTGGGCGAGCAGGGTCTTGCCGCTACCCGTCGGGCCGAGCAGCAGGATATTACTCTTTTGAACTTCGACTTCACCGGTCTTGCCGGCATTTTCGATCCGCTTGTAATGATTGTAGACCGCGACCGCCAGGACCTTCTTCGCCCGATTCTGACCGATAACAAAATCATCGAGGACGTCCTTGATCTCAACCGGTTTCGGAAGTTTTCCTTCCCCTTCACCGGCGGTGCTCTCAAGCTTCGCCTCTTCGGCGATGATATCCTTGCAGAGCTCGATACACTCGTCGCAGATATAGACCGACGGACCGGCAATCAGTTTTTTCACCTCTTCCTGCGATTTACCGCAGAACGAACAGGTCAACGACCCGGATGTATCATCATTTTGCGTCACGAATTAATCTCCTGATTGCGATTTGCGTTGTACGATATCATCAACAATACCATACTTTTTGGCAGCATCGCTACCCATGAAGAAATCGCGCTCCGTGTCTGCAGCAATTTTATCAAATTTCTGCCCGGTGTGCTCGGCCAGGATGGTGTTGAGCGTCTCCCGCATCCGCAGGATCTCCTGGGCGTGGATATTAATATCGGTCGCCTGCCCTTGGAAACCGCCGAGCGGCTGATGGATCATGATCCGGGAGTTGGGCAGAGTGTAACGCTTCCCCTTTTCTCCGGCCGCCAGCAGCACCGCACCCATGCTCGCCGCCTGGCCGACACAGATGGTCGAAACCGGCGCCTTGAGATAGCGCATGGTGTCATAAATCGCCATCCCCGCGGTCACCACACCGCCGGGCGAATTGATATAGAGATGGATGTCTTTCTCAGGATCTTCCGCCTCGAGAAAAAGCAGCTGCGCGATCACCAGATTGGCGATGTGATCGTCAATCGGCCCGCCGAGGAAGATAATACGATCTTTAAGCAGGCGGGAATAGATATCATACGCGCGTTCGCCTCGGCCGGTCTGTTCGACCACCATCGGGATTAGCGACATCGTCTCACTCCTTCTCTTTGTTTTCCTTCTCTTCAAGCTTCGCCTTGGAAACTTCCTTCACCTTCGCCTTGTCGAGGAGCAACTCGATTACCTTCTCTTCGGCAATCTGTGCCATCAACCCCTGCTTCGCCTCGGCGTTGGAGTAGTAATTTTTCACCGTATCGAGCGGAGCCTGTGACATCTCGGCAATCTTTTCGAGTTTTTCATCGAAATCCGAATCACCGACTTCGATCCCTTCCTGGCGGGCGATCCCTTCCAGAATCAGGCTTCCCTGGACCTGCTTGACCGCCGTCTCGCGGTACATGGCATTGAACGACTCCTCATTCATGCCGAGCATCTCCATGGTCATCCCCTGCTGCTGCATCCGCGCCCGGATATTGCCGAGCATATATTCGAGCTGGCTGGCGACCATCCCTTCGGGAACTTCGCACGGGTTCTTATCGATCAGCTGGTTCATCATCCGCTCGCGCAGATCGTTGTCGATCCGGCTCTGCTCCGAAGTGAGGTAAGATTCCTCGAGCTGTTTTTTGAGATCGGCCAAGGATTTGGCGCCGAACTCCTTGGCAAAACTACCGTCGAGCTTCGGCAACTTCTTCTCTTTGATCTCCTTGAGCAGCACCTTGAATACGGCCGGCTTACCGGCGAGTTCCTTGCTGCCGTACTCTTCCGGGAAGGTCACCTCGATCTCCTTCTCCTGGTCGCGCTTCATCCCGACAATCTGTTCTTCGAAACCCGGGATGAAGGACCCGGAACCGAGTTCGAGCTGGTGGTTCTCGGCCTTACCCCCGTCGAAAGCGACGCCATCGACAAAACCTTCGAAATCAATCGTCGTCAGGTCACCCTCGCGTGCCGTCTTGCGCTTGCTCTCGACCATTTCGGTCCGGGAGGCACGCATCTCTTCCAGCTTATTGTCGACTACCCCTTCTTCGGCGACAAACTTCTCTTTTTCCAGTTTCAGGCCACTGTAGTCCTTGACCTCCACCTCCGGCTTGACTTCGACCTCGGCCGCGTAGGTGTACGCCTTGCCCTTTTCCACGTCTCCACTTTCAACGATCTGCGGGTTCGAAACGGCAGAAATCTCGTTGTCGGTCAGCGCCTTAAAGTAGGAGTTGTTGATCAACTGGCCGACCACCTGTTCCCGCATCTCGGGGGCATAGTGCTGCTCGAGCAGGCCCCGTGGGACCTTCCCCTTGCGGAAGCCCTTGACCTTGGCGGTCTTGGCGATCTTGTTGAACGCCTTGCCGATTTCACCATCAACGGTCTCCGCCGGGATGGTAAAAGAGAGTTTCTTGCGGATACTGCTTACATTTTCGATCTGAACATCCATTGTCCTATTGCCTCGTTCATTAGTTTTTAGCTGTAAAGCCGGTAAAAAAATTGGTGCGGGCAGAGGGACTTGAACCCCCACGCCTTGCGGCACTAGATCCTAAATCTAGCGTGTCTGCCAATTCCACCATGCCCGCATGAAATCGGTTATTTTTGAAGTCCGCTCACGCCGACCGCTCGCGAACAAAAAGAAAAGCCCTACCCTTCTGCCAGCTTCCCGGTGGCAAAACGCCCCGAAAACAGGAACGGAAAAGGCGGGCTTGGATAGATAAATGGGGTGAGTGAAGGGATTTGAACCCTCGACAACTGGAGCCACAATCCAGTGCTCTACCAACTGAGCTACACCCACCATAAAATCGATGAGATATTATCCAACTGCTATTTCTTTTGTCAACGGGAATCTCACCCGGAGCACTTTGGCACGCCAGGGAGGACTCGAACCCCCGGCCCACGGCTTAGAAGGCCGTTGCTCTATCCAGCTGAGCTACTGGCGCAAAAATGGTCGGGGAGACAGGATTCGAACCTGCGACCCCCTGCTCCCAAGGCAGGTGCGCTACCAGGCTGCGCTACTCCCCGACACCTTTCCAACCTGAGTTGGGCGGACATGAATAACACGAAATTTTTTGAAAAACAAGTCATTTTGTCGAACCGGACAGCAGAAAAAATGAGTCGTTCAAAGCATGGTTGGAACGAGAATATTTCCGGCAAAAATCTCATCCGCGAAGATTGATGTTATAATTCTTTTAATGAACTGTGTTGATCTGAGGGAAATTATGGCAAGACCGCTCGGCCGATCACTCATGATTGTGGCTTTGACCTTCCTTATCGGATGTGCCGGCCGCTTCCCCGAAAATCAACCCCCGAAAACGGGAACATACCGAGTACCGACATCGATCCGGTTTAACCTGTCGAATCGCGACTTCCTCCTTCACGTTCCGCCCGAAACAGAGCCAGACAAACCTCTCCCACTCGTCGTCGTT
>PKTZ01000019.1 GCA_002868925.1 Desulfuromonas sp.
GAGTTGGTGCGAAACCGCCGACGATGATGTCCCGAGAAGAGCCGCCAGATCGCAGACGCAGAGCTCGGTCGTGTAGAGTGCATGCAGGATGCGAAGTCGGGAGCTGTCCCCCATCATATTGAATAGCTCTGCCGCCTCGGCAAGGCGGCCCTCATCCGGCATGTTACATTTTGCCTGCTCGACATGTTCCTGATGGATGGTGTTGATCTGGCAGGTATCGTTGTTCATGTTTAAACCTCATTTTAATATGTGTTCATATGTTTAATTATGATCGTCCCCGGATTTGTTGTCAATTCCGGGGCGTAAAATGGTTGTTGTAATCAAGGCAGGCTTTATTACCATGAAGAACACGAAGAAAGTCTGACGCCTAAAAACTTATCTCACGCCAAGACGCAAAGCCGCCAAGGAAATCGACAATCTGTAAAGACAAAAAGCTTTTAGGGTTAAGACCAAAACCTCCGGGATGTTGGTTTCAGGATTTTGACTTTCACCTGATCAAATTCTGCTTTTCTTTGCGACTTGGCGCCTTTGCGTGAAAATAGATTTTGACTTTCTTCGTGCCCTTCGTGGTCAACCAGACTCCCGACTCTACCGCCCAATACGAAAAAAGCCCGGCTTTTCGGCCGGGCTTTTCATGCAACGATTGATGTCGGTTTGAGCGTTAACCGTAAATATCGCGGTAGTCTTCTTCGATCAACTGCTCATGCCGGTGGGTCGACTTGGCGTTGGCGAGGTAGATCTCTTTTACCGCCGGATCTTCGATTTTCTCGGCCATGGCCCGCAGCTCCTTCTCGAGCGCTTCCTCCTGCTCGAGTGCCAGTTCCATCGCCTTGCGCTCGTCGAATTCGCCCAACATCGCCTGCTTCAGCGCCTGCCACCAGGCCGACTCTGTGTCGGGCGGTGAGGCGATGAACACGTCGAAGGGGGGCAGTCCGTCGCCGGTGCAGGCATCGTAGAAGGAGCGGGCGTGCTCCAACTCTTCCTTGGCCAACAGCTCGAACATTTTCCTGGCCTTATCATCGGCCATCTTCTCGGCACCGTATTTGTAGAAGTCCATCGCATCCTTTTCGGTCTGCGCCGACTCCCGGAGCGCTTTCTGGATATCATCAAAACCCATTTCAAACTCCTCCTGATAGAAATTTTAACGGACGTTAACGTACCATAATTGTCATGACGATGCCAGTTTTTTGGAAATACCGGCGCAATTTCAGCGTCGATTTGATACTCTTCATAATATCAAACACTTCCGGGAGAAAAAGATGACGCGACGCAAAAAGATGCTCACTGCATCAATTCTGGTTTTTCTTCTTATATTTGCATTTCTCGGCCTTGCCATGCCGGAGATCATCAGGCGACAGTCCATCGACTGGGTGAATCAGAACACCGAGCGCCAACTGGCGATTGAAGATGTCTCTTTCAATCCCTTAAATGGCCAGTTGAGTGTTTATGGTCTATCCTTTTCCGAGGCTGGCAGCGAGGAGAGCTTCGTTTCGTTCGACCGGCTCGTGATTAATGTCAATATCAGCTCGGTATGGCGTCTCTCTCCCATTATCGACCGACTTGAACTGCACGGACCTACGGTGCGGATCGTCAAGCTCGAGTTGAATAAATTCAACTTCTCCGATCTTCTGGAACTGGGGGGAAGTGAAGAGGCTACGACATCGACAACAGAGGCAGAACCGCTTCAGTTTGCCGTCAATAATATAATTGTCTCCGGCGGAACTATTGATTTCATCGACCTCAAAAAGTCAGAAATAGAGCACACGATACGCGAGCTTGAACTGGCGCTCCCGTTTGTCGGCAATACGCCTGCCTTAACCGACAAGTTCGTTCAACCGCGGCTCAGTTTGGTGGTCGATGAAGCCCCGTTCGCCATCTCCGGTGAGGCGAAACCGTTTGCCGATACCCTCGAGGCGTCGCTAAAGATCAAGCTCGACAACATCGACCTCCCCTTTTACATGGCTTATCTGCCGAAGGAGAGACCGGTCGACCTCGAAAGCGGTAAATTGGCGGTCGATCTCGAATTGCAATACCGGTTTCCGCAGGATGGCAAAGCAACGTTGCAGATGTCAGGTGATATAACCCTGACCTCGGTTTCAGTGCTCGACAAGCTGGCTGAGAAGGTTTTCTTCCTGCCATTGGCACAGGTTTCGATCGCACCGGCCGACCTGTTGGCCGAGCAGGTTGTAATAGATCAGGTTGCACTCTATGGGCTTGAGATTTTTGTCAATCGCGATGCTTCCGGTGAATGGAACCATGCCCGTTTGGCCAAGGAGGGGACACCTCCCGCTGTCGAGCCCGAAGAAGCGGTTGTCGAAGAGACGGAAGAGGCAAGTGTCGCGGCAGAGGAGGCTGTCGGGCCGCACCTGCAGCTGAAAGCTTTCCGCCTGCGCAACGGGGTCATCCATTTCCGGGATGATTCCGGAACGCGACCTTTTGTTCGTGAAGTTGTCGATGTCAATATCGACCTGACCGGTTTTGACAACCTGTCGACATCACTCTTTCCGCTTGCCGTCAGCCTGCGGATAGAAGACCAGCTTCCCGGGCGCTCCGGTACGGTCAATATCGTCGGTCAAGTGGGGATCAACCCGCCGCAGGTGGAATCCGATATCGATATCGACCGGATTCAGTTGGCCGGAATCGAAAGTTATTTCCCCCCCGATTTCCAGGGGCAATTGGCCGGCGGCAATGTTGATGCGGCGATGCACCTTTCATTAGAGATGCAAGACCAGCCGATGGTGAGCCTCACCGGCACCACCGGCCTGCGCGCGTTGCGCCTGGTCGAACCGGTC
>PKTZ01000011.1 GCA_002868925.1 Desulfuromonas sp.
CGCCGGATGGACACGGTCGAGGTAGCCGGTGAGCAGCCACGACTTGAGGCTGACCAGGGCGCCGATCGGCAAAAAACCCTCGACCGAGGGCGGCCGCGGGTAGAAGGGCGCCTGTCCGAGCTTTTCGAAGTGACCGACGAACAGTCCGAACTGGATGCCGATGTAGAGGCACCAGAACAGGAACAGCCACTGGATCAGTAGCCGCAGTCGGGTCGGCTTTTTCCATATTTTTAGATCTAGCATCCCGTTTCTCCGTGTCGGAACATACACAATAAACGGGATACCGGCAAGGTGCGAAATACGGTTTCGCAAAGCGGAAAACGCTTCGGAAACCCGCTGCAACTGACCAGCGATCTTCAGTTCTCGGTGAGGAAGTGCTCCTCGTAGGCGTCTTCGAGCCGTTGCAGCAGGGTGGTCTGGTCGCCGCTGATCTTTGCGAAAACCGGGCTCATCGGAGCTCCGGCACAGGCGCCGGCCATCTCCCGATAGTAGTTAACGCTACCGGTGACGAGATGAATGGCGTAGGCGAGCGCCGCGCGGCTGTCGGCATCGTAACTCAAGCTCTCCTTGCCGTAATGGCTGTCGAGTTGCATGGTCGGCACCGGCTCATGCAGCTCGGTTGATTCGATATCCCCCTCGAGCAGCGCCTTCTCGAGCAGATGCTTGCTCTCAAGCTTGCCGATGGCCGCATCGCGCAAGATCGCGATGGCTCCCTTGTTCATCACCTTGCGGATGGCCGAAAGAAATTCGCGGTAGATCCGGTTCTCCATCTCGACCGCCTGTTCCAGCGCCGCATCGAGAGTGAAGCAGGCGTTTCCCGTATCGCTCATGACTTTTACCTCCCGGTTTCTGACAGCGTGAGTAATTTCTCTTTTCTTCAACTTTATCAGCAATCTGACAACTCGCCAGTGCGAGGGCACGACACGAAAAAACGGGGTGGCGTTGCCGCCACCCCGAGGAGGAATCATACTGTCTTGTTCAAAAACTATGATTTTTCGTTGGATGTGGGATTTTCAAACTTATAACCGACACCGTAGACCGAATAGACCAGCTCGGTGCCGGGACTGACGTCGGCGATCTTCTTACGCAGTTTCTTGACGTGACTGTCGATGGTGCGGTCGCTCACCACCCGCTGATCGGAATAAATCCGGTCCATCACCTGGTCGCGCGAGTAGATGCGACCCGGGCTGGCAGCGAGCAGAGCCAGCAGCTTGAATTCGACGACGGTCAGCTCGAGGTCGATACCGTCAAGGGTCGCCTTGAAGCGCTCGCTATCGAGCTGCAGCCGCTCGGCCGGGCCATTCTCCTCCCCGCCGCTGCGGCGGAGTACCGCCTTGACCCGGGCGACGACCTCACGCGGGCTGTACGGCTTGCAGATATAGTCATCGGCGCCGAGTTCGAGACCGAGCAGCCGGTCGATCTCCTCAACCCGGGCGGTGACCATGATGATCGGCACCTCGGAGGTGCGACGGATTTCGCGGCAGATGGTCATGCCGTCTGTTCCCGGCAGCATCAGGTCGAGCAGGATCAGGTCGGCCCGGTTCTGTCCGAGCCAGGGAAGAACGTCGTCGCCGTTATCGAGGCAGTGCGGGGTCATTCCGGCCTGGCCGATATAGTCGTGCAGCAGCCCGGCGAGGCGGGGTTCGTCTTCGACAATGAGGATGGTCCGGTTCATGACAGCTCTCCGGAAAGCGGCAGCACGATTTCGAGGCAGAGCCCGCCGAGCGGGGAAGGTTTGGCGCTGATCCGGCCACCGTGCGCCTCGACGATATTGCGGCAGATCGACAGGCCGAGTCCGGCGCCGCCGGCGGCCCGGCTGCGGGATCCCTCGACACGGTAGAGCCGCTCGAACAGGCGCGGGATCTCCGCCGGCGCCACCCCGGGAGAGGTATCGTGAATCGCGATAGTCAATTGCTCGGGATCACGCTCGATCCTGAGCTCGACCCGGCCGCCCGGGTCAGTGTAACGCAGACTATTCTCAAGCAGGTTGGAGAAGAGCTGCTGCAGCCGCTCCGGGTCAGCGAGCAGGCGGAGAGCCGGTCCGTCCGGAAGCTCGAGGTCGATTTTAAGGCCAGCCTCTTCGAACCGGGCTGTGAGCTGGTCGACCACTTTCTGCAGCAGCGACAGCGGCTCGATCATCGCCTTCTTGTAGGTCAGCGCCCCGAGGTCCGACATCGACAGCTCGTAGAGATCATCGACCAGGCGGCCCAACTGCATCACCTCGCCGTGCAGCGATTCGAGGCTCTGAGGCGTCACCTCCCGCACATGGTCCTGCAGCGCCTCGATCTCACCGCGCAGAACCGCCAGCGGGGTGCGTAGTTCGTGCGAGATATCGGCGACCCAACGTTTACGGGCCTGCTCGTTCTGGTCCAGGGTCGCGGCCAGGGTGTTGAAGTCACGCGACAACTGGCCGAGCTCGTCGTGTGATGCAGCAGGGGTACGGACCTTGAAATTGCCTCCGGTCAGCTCGCGGGTCGCCGCCGCCAGCGCCTTGACCGGGCGCACCAGTCTCCGGGTCAGCGGCAGGGTGAGCAGGGCGGCGAGCAGGCCGATACCGAGGGCGATCAGGCTGAACGTTTTTTTCTGTTTCCGGAGGTATTGTAACTGCAGCGAATCGGCCAGCCGCTTCTGCGGGGAGAGGCCGAGGAAACCGACGGTTTTCCCGTCCACCTCGAGTGGCCGATAGACGACAGCATCAAGCCTTTGCGGAAACCCGAAGATGAGCTCACGATCGGAATCGAGCAGAACAACCCGCCACTCGAAGCTACGCGGGGCATCAGCCGGCGGCGGAGTGGGCATGCGGTTCATCATTCTGCCGCCCCGCATGTGCCGCTCCCAGAGCTCTTCCCGACGCGGGTCGACCGGCCGATCGGGCAGAGTGCCGCGCAACAGGCTGCGCCAGTGGCGCGGCTGGTCACGCAGGAAATCCCAGTTACCGGCATCGCCGTAGGCGGTGACCAGGTCGTCGCCGAGCTGCTCGAGCCGCGCCTGCTCGATATTGTTGACGAAGCGTACGAAGCCGCGGTGGATGCTCCACTGGCCGAGCAGAAGAATTGCTACAATCACCAGGCCGATAGCGGCGAGTATGAGCAGGAGCAGTTTATGGCTGATACTGAAACGCATCGCTTCTCCTTGTCGGCGCGAACCGCGTGTTCGAACCTCCCTGATTTTTTGGTATCATAGCTTTTTATACAAAAACCAGCTATTTTTCGGATAAGGCGATCTTTCCACATTTCTTCCACATTTGCTCCATATTCTGGCGCTAGCCTTTGCTCAAAAGAAACAACACCGACCCATTTTGCAAACAGAGGCAACCGGAAAGGAGATTCACGATGAAGAGAAAAACGATCACACAAATTGTCTGCGCGGTGGCACTGATCAGCCTGCTCCCGGCAAGCGGCTGGGCGTTCAGAAACGACTGCAACGGCGAAGGGATGAGGGGAGACGGTCCGATGGGGGCGCGGCACGAACACCGCATGGACCGGATGGCGGATATTCTCGATCTGACCGAAGCGCAACAAAAGCAGATCGACGCCATCCACGAGCAGGAGCGGGCCACCTTCGAAGCGGACCGTGAACAGCGGAGGGAAATCCACGAACAGATGCGGGCACTGATCGAGAGTGACAACTTCGACGAAGCGGCGATCCGCAACCTCGCTACAAAAGAAGCGGAGATGGAAATCGAGCAGAGAGTGTCGCGGGCCAAGGTCCGGAACCAGGTGTTCAATATCCTCACTCCGGAACAGCAGGAGTTGTCGAAAAAGCTCGGACCGATGCACGGCGAACGGGGCGGCAAACATCACCGCGGCGGCCCTGGCCCCGGCCTGGGCATGGACGACTGATCAAGTAAAGGGACGGTAGCGCTACCGTCCCTTTTTTTATTTCCAGTGCCCGTCCTGACAAAATCTTATCACCACGAAGGACACGAAGAAGATCAAAATCTATTTTTCACGCAAAGCCGCGAAGGCGCGAAGAGAGGTAAAAAGCTGCTTAAGGTGAAAGTAGATCATAAAACGACACAACGGGGTTTTGATTTTAAACCTATAAAAATATTTTACTTTTTAGTTTGTCGATTTTCTTCGCGACTTTGCGTCTTCGCGTGAGACAAGCCTTTAAGAATCAATCTCCCCCGTGACTGAAATGGCGCCGGACGGCACGCTGGAACTTGACCGCCGGATAGCCGATGATCAAGGCGAAGCCGGGGCTGTTCCCCTCCGGGATCCCGAGCTTTGTGCAGAGGGGCCGGTTCCGCTGCAGGATCGGCGGCGCCCCGCCGATGATACAGCTACCGAGGCCGAGCGCTTCGGCGGCCAGCATGGCGTAAGTGCAGGCGATGGCTGAATCGACCTTGTCGGCGTAGGGAGATTGATGGAACAGCAGCAGGGCCGGTGCGCCCCAGAACAGGGTGTCCCTCCCCTCGTGCCAGGCGGCACTGTACTTCTGCGCCAGCGGCAGGATAAAGTCGTGGAACTGGTCGTAGCTGACCTTGCCGATGAAGGGACGCAGCAGCCTAAGCAGGCCGGGCCGGACCACTTTCATCATCTTGCGGTAACCGGTTATCACCTCGCCGGCCAGATCGTTGACCTCGTCGAACCCGGCGACTTTTACCACCCCGACATCCCAGGGCGGGATTCCCATCGGCGCACTCTCCGCCATGGCGATCACCTGATCGAGCAGCTCCGGTTCAACCGGTCGGTTATCGAAGTGGCGGATGCTGCGCCGGGACTGCATCAGCGCCTGCAGCTTTGCTGCGTCGGCGCGCTCGTTTGGTGGCGGCAGCGGAATCAGGTCGTCCGGGCTGATCCCCCGCCCGCTCACGTTAATACACCCCTCGGGGCAGACCAGCATGCAGTGCCCGCAGGCGATACAGCCGAAGCCGTCGGAGATCTGCCGCACTGTTTCCCCGTCGAGAATCAACACCTCGGCCGGGCAGGTTTCGACGCAGAGCCCGCAGCGGCAGCAGTGATCGGCGGCGACGGAGACGATCCCCTCTTCGTTATAGAGGCTGTGCTTGATCGCCATCGTCTACCTCCTAGCCGCCTAGAGTAAAGAAGAAGGCCGCGCCCTTCCCCGGCTCACTCTCGGCCCAGACCCGGCCGCCGTGACGACGCACGATACGGTCGACCGTTGCCAACCCAATGCCGAAGCCTTCCTTTTCACCCGCCCCCTTGGCCCTCTTGAACGGCTCGAACAGATCCTCCGCCGCAGCGAAATCGAAACCGGGGCCGTTGTCGCGCACATGGAACGTATCGATATCGTCGATACGGGTCATACCGACCTCGACCACCGCCCCCTCGCCACCACCGGCATATTTCCAGGCGTTGCCGACAAGGTTCATCACCACCACCCTGAGCAGGTCCTCATCGGCATCGACCCTCATTCCATCATCGAACCGGACCTCGATCATCCGCTCCGGATCGGCCAACTCGAGCTCGGCCGCTACGACCCGGACCAACCGTGAAAGGTCGACGCTCTTCCGGTCAATCTCGACATGCGCAAGACGGGAGAAATCGAGCAGCGCCTCGATCAGGTCGCTCATATCCCGGGTTCCGGCAACAATCTCGCTGAGGAAACGGCAGAATTCATCCCGATCATCCCGGCACTGATCGGCCAGCATCTGGGCGTAGCCGCTGATCACGGTGAGCGGTTTGCGCAGATCGTGGGCGACGGTGTAGTTGAACGCCTCGAGTTCGCTGTTGGCGTCGGCCAGTTCCAGTGCCCGCTCCTCAAGCTCGGCGTTGAGCCGTCTGATCCGCTCTTCCTTGGTCTTGTGTCCGGTGATGTCGTGAACCATGCCGATCGAACGGACGACCTCCCGCTTGCGGTTACGAAAATGTTCACACTTTTCGTGGACGTAGCGGATCTCGCCGTTGTCCCGGCGGACGATCCGGTGTTCGATCTCGTAACCATCCTCTCCTTCCTGTAACGATCGGGTGTACGCCTCGTTGACCGACTGGCGGTCATCGGGGTGAACAATTTCAAGGAAGGTTTCGTAATCCGCTGTGAACTGCTGCGGACGTAAACCGAAAATCCGGTAGACTTCGTCCGACCAGGTGAGTGTGTTGTTAACCAGGTTCAGCTCCCAGCTTCCGAGGTGGGCAATCTCTTGGGCCCGCTTGAACAACGTCTCCTTGTGGCGCAGGGCAAATTCGGTCTGTTTGCGATCGGTGACATCACGACCGTAGAAATTGACATAGCCACGATCGACGATCGGGACCATGGTAAAGGAGAAGTCCCGGCCGTTGCAGCGGGTCTCCAGCTCCCGCTTTTTATTCTCCTCAAGCGCAGTCTGAACCTCACGCAAGATAAAATCGGGGCTCATCTCACCGGCGGCACAGCCCCACTGCTCACTCAATCGGGCGGCGGAGCGGTTGGCATAGAGCAGAACCCCGTATTCATCGACACGTAGAACCGGGTATGGATTTTCCTCGGGGAAAAGAGCGAGGAAGCGGACCTGTTCCTCGATGCTTCCTGCTTCCATGAAATCGACGGGCTGTTGCTTGTCCGGAATATCAGCCATTCTGACCCCTTAACTGACCGCGAACTACCTAAGGAATGGACTAGCGTATGGATATAACACTATACATTGCTTTTTCGGTAAAACAAAATATTTCTGAATAGTTACCCCCCCCCATTTTGCGTTGTTTGGAAAATCTGGCAGACAATCTGCAACACCCTGAAAACAGGATATATCGCCGGAATCCAGGGTAATTTGATCCTTTTTTATGCAAGTCTGGCGATTATCATTCCAAGAAACAATCAATTCCCGGACGATGTCGACTTGACCTGTTGCAAGCTTGTGACAGTATTGAATCTATCGGGAAGGAGGAGATCATGGTTTCGATCCGCAAAGAGGTCACCGCGAGTTTCGATGTCGATCCGCAGCGCGGCTTTACCCCGCTCTGCCCGAACGAGTTGCCGGTCGCCGGCGGCGACGAGATCGCCGACGAGCTGAACCGGCAGGCGACCTTCGCCCGCTACCGACTGGTGAGCAAGGACAACCA
>PKTZ01000108.1 GCA_002868925.1 Desulfuromonas sp.
CAGGTTGCCATTTTTGTGAATGGTACCGAAGTCACTTCCGGTTACGTCAATGCTGATAATACTTTCAGTATAAATATTTCGGCAACAGACCTAGCTCCAGTTGTAAAAGATGGCACCGGAACGATCTCTGCTACGGTAACCGCGGCGGGAACCAGCGAAACTGCAACTGATTCGCAAACGTACACTGTTGATATCAGTGCGCCGACGCCGACGATTATCATCAACGATATCGCTGGGGATAACTGGGTCAACATCGCCGAGTCAAGCCTTGGTGTTGACGTTGTCGTATCTGGTTCAGTGACCGGCGCCCATGCGGGTGACCTGGTAACGCTTACCATTAATGGAAGCGATTATGAGGGTTTGGTCCGTTACGACGGGACATCGTTCAGTATTAATGTCCCAGGTGCCGATTTGGCGGCTGATTCGAACAAAAAGATTGTCGCAACTGTCACAACGTATGATGCTGCAGGCAACGTTGGCGAAGGGGATTCGACGCTTGTTTATGAGGTGGATACGACTCCACCCTCCGCGACCATCACAGTCGCCGATAATACGACCCCACTCAATATTGACGACATCGCAATCGGCCGGGACGTAAATATTACCTTTAACGAGGAGTTAAAGGCCGGTTCTTTTTCTCTGACTGATATTCAGGTTGAACATGGCGAACTGACCAATTTCCAAACGTCAGATAACATGACCTGGACGGCAACTCTGATCCCGGAAGATACTCTTGAAGATACGACCAATCTTATTTCGATTGATTTTGCCAACGTGACCGATACGCACGATAACCCAGGTTCAACGACAGGGATTTCAAACAATTACGAAGTCGACACCATCGCACCACAGGTTGATCCGACTCTCAACGTGCAAGTCAGCGACCTGATCATTACTGATTCAGATGTCGATGGTGTCACGAGTTTTACCGTGACGGTCGACTTCAGTGAAGCGATGGACACAAATTTCGTCCCGTCTATAATATTCAATGATGTTCTGGATAATAGTCTAAATAATGATCTCGTAACGGATGTCAGCCCTGTCGAAACGCTGACCTTTGAATCGGGTGCGTGGTCAAACTTAGATAAGACTTATACTGCTACTTATAGTGTGATTGATGATGGGATCGATTTTGATGTTATCAAAATCGATGTGACGGATGCCTACGATGCTGCCGGGAACCTGCAGCAGAATTACACATCAACAACCGAATTCAGTATTGACACATTAAATCCGAGCGTACAGATAGACGTTCAGGCCATTGTTGACGATGGTGCTGGTGGCTCTACCTATGCTGATGTAGGAGACACTGTTACCTACTCGGAAAGACATCTGAAATACACATTGACGTTTAGCGAAGAGGTTTTAGATCTACCTCTTGATGATATCAATATTACTAAGGGCAGTTATGTGGCCGGAAGCCTGACAAAGGACCTGGTTGCTGATTCGGATGGCAAGGTTTGGACGTTCGAAGTATGGGCCGATGACAAGATCAGCGACAATCTGACAGTGACAGTGGATGATTCTCTTGATCCAATTAACTCCATTGCCGACCTAAACGGCAATACGCTGATTTCTTCCAGCCACAGCGTTTTTGTCGATACGCTCAATCCACGAGTGGACATAAGCAATGACAACAGTGACGGCACTGTTTCGGATGATGATATCAGAGTAACTTATACTCTCGATTTTACAGATGTAATTCAAGGGTTGGAGATGTCTGCAGATGAAACCGTTCTTTATGGTGTGGACATCACAGGTGGTACATTTGTAGCGGGAAGTTTGGCACAGGATTTAGTAGCTGATCCGCTTGGGACAATCTGGACTTTCAAGGTCGATGCCACGGATCAGAGTACAGCGAATCTAGTCGTTACAGCGAATACTAATATTACCGACACGAGCGCTGATCTTCGCCCCCTGATATCAGTGACCGACACGTTGGCAGTTGATACGGAGAATGCAACGGTTGAGATTACGCATGATGTGGCCCCCCTTGATTCAGGCCGCGTGGTCGTAAACAGTGTTGACACTGATGGTGATGATACGACAGTTCAATATACGGCAACCTTCAGTGAGGCCGTTAATGGCTTTGATTTGAGTGACCTGTCTATTACCGGAGGGGATTACGTGGCAGACAGCCTGTTGCAGGTTGATGCTCAAACCTGGACTTTTTCAATGGATGTTCCCTTGGGAAGTGAAGATGCTCTGGTCGTAACCCTTGCAACAGTGGACAATGGAACGCCATCAGATACTTCCGATGACTATATCGATGTATTTGATCAGAACGGCAACCCCGTCAATGTTGTCTATAGCGGCGAGCACGATGTGCTCAACAATCCGATCGTTGGTCCAAATATCCTAGATGTCGATACAATCAATCCGACACTCTTTTCCGCTTCCGAAAATGCCTTTAATCCTACTATTATTACTGACAATACGCCGGCTGGTAAAAATGTAAGTTTTGATATCAGATTTGATGAGACTGTTTTTCCATTCCTTGATTATCCTGGGACATCGTACGAGCCGACGTTTAGTTTCAGCGAAGACCTTTTGGCCCTGGGTGTGTTGAAGTTAGATAATACCCCCATACTCCATAACGGTGACGAGATTGTTTACCGTTTCGATGTTGTTGCTAATTCCAATGTTGATATAGACAACATTGATGTCACGTTGTCAGGAGTTTACGATGCGGCCGGAAATCCATATGCGGGTTCTGTTACTCTTACTAACGTCTTTAGTGTCGATACATTAAATCCTGAAGTCTTATCCCTAACCCATGATGCCGGTGATGAAATTACTGTAAGTGATGGGTCGGTTTTATTTAATTTGAATTTTACGGAGGCGGTTCAAAATTTTGATGCAAATGCTTTGAGTTTTTCTGGAGGTTCGTATGCAGGTGGGTTGACACCTAATGCAGATTTTACAGAATGGACTTTTCTGGTTAATCCGGCCGCCGGTAGTATAACCCCCTTACAGGTAACGGTGAATAATTCATATGATCCGGGTGATGGTAGTACTGTTTTCGTAACTGATGAGAACGGGAACCGGTTGGTAGGCTACGATTCCGAGCTGATACCTGTTGATACTCAGAATACTTTCCCTTTTATCGATGCAACTCTTTATACCTCCCCGGAATTAAAGGTTGATGTGAATGACGTCTCTGCCGGAACCCCGGTCGGTGCCTCGGATTCGAGCCCGGACGGGCAGGCGACGCGTGAGATAATTGAAGGAACGGGTCTAAATGATACGATAGATCATAACGATTCCTTTAACGATCCTTTGTCGGGAGGTGCGACAAAGTGGGTGAAGGTTCTTCATCTTGACCTGACATTCTACGACACGCTTTCGGAGGTTACGCTTTCACTCGACCCGGCGGTTGTCTCAAGTATCTCTGGATTTGAGCTTCAGGCGGATGGTTTTGTTTGGGATGCAGGGGCGGGGACGCTTACCGCTTCTTCACAGGCCGTACTTGATGCCTTGGGGCCGGTAGATGTCGGTACCGGTCGCGCTCTCGATGTGAAAATTCTCTATACCGTGCCGGATACAGGGGAGCCCGAACTCGACTTTTCGGTTCAGATCCACACCGTTGGGGATGGCTCGGGTGAGGTTGACTACTCGGCTGATAAAACACTCTATTTTACCTGGGCTGATGCCGATACCAACGAGGCTGACTTTGACCTGACAGCTGTTGATGGGAGCCAGGTTATGGTGTTGCCCCGTGACGGACTCGGTGTCGATATCTATGCCGGCGACGGTGGCGATACCGTGTATGCCGGTGCCGGGAACGATACTGTCTATGGTGACCAGTATTTCGATGGTTCAGCGGGAGTTGAAGTAGTTCCTGGCGGTAATGATACCATCTATGGCGGAACCGGGAACGATGCGCTTTACGGTGGCGGTGCGGATGATTACCTGTCTGGAGATGAGGGTGATGATTCCCTTTACGGAGAGGATGGGGTTGATGAACTTCATGGTGGTGTCGGCAGTGATTACCTTGATGGTGGTGCCGGTGCTGACACAATTTATGGTGAAGACGGAATAGACACATTGTTCGGTGGTGCCGGGATTGATTATCTTTACGGCGGTGCCGGTGACGATACATTGATCGGCGGTGCCGATGGTGATTTCTTCTACGGAGGTGATGCAAGCGCCGACTCCGGTACCGATACGGTCAGCTATGCCGGATCGGCTGCAGTTGATGTCTCTTTAATTACCGGAGGGGTCGGAGGTGATGCGACTGGTGACCAGTTCGATGGCATCGAAAATTTGATCGGTAGTGACAACGCCGACATTTTGGCCGGTGACACCGACGCCAATACCCTGAGTGGGGGCGGTGGCGATGACACCTTCTACGGCAGTGGCGGAGGTGATACATATTACGGTGGAATTTCAGGCTCTGATTCTGGCACCGATACAGTCAGTTATATCGGTGCTGGTGCCGGTGTCGATGCATCATTGATTGACGGTGGAACCGGAGGCCTTGCCACTGGTGATAGCTATGATGGCATCGAAAATTTGATTGGTAGTGATTATGCCGACATTTTGACCGGAGATAGCAGCGACAACGTCTTCACCGGTGGTGATGGTGGGGATACGCTGGTAGGTGGCGCCGGGAGCGATACGGCCAGCTATGCTACTGCCGGCCCGGTAGATGGTGTTGATGAGGGCGTTACGGCGGTCCTCGTCTCAGATTTCGGCGATCTCCAGACCGGTGATGCTGCCGGGGATCAGTTCGACAGCATCGAGAATCTGGTCGGTTCGGATTACAATGATGTGTTGTATGGCGATAGCGGTAGCAACGTCCTGTCCGGCGGGCTCGGTGACGATAAGCTTTACGGACTCGGCGGCGCCGACGAATTGTATGGTGAAGCAGGCGATGATACCTTGCACGTGAATCAGGGTGAAGATACCGTTGTGAGCGGCGGGGCAGACACCGATACGATTGAATTACATGGTCTGACGGCTTCTTACGATTTAGCGCCTTTGGCTGCAAAGGTCGATTCGGTCGAAATTCTCGATATCGCCGATGGTGTTGATACCGAAATTACTATCACAAGCCAGGATATCCTGAATATGCTTGATGGTGGAACCGATCCACTAACGATTCAGGCAGATGGTGGCGATTCGCTCGTGATTTCATTGAGCGGCACAGAGACGTATAACCCGAATGATCCCGGCCCGATTTCACCGGTTGATGGAACTATTTATACCATTTCAGACGGTGCGACGACTGTTGCTCAGGTGCAGTGGGAAATTGTTTAGACATTCCGGTCAAACAGAAAGAAAATTCTATTAAATGACCGAAAACGCCCAACCGATTCCGCTGCAAAAACCGTCCAAAAAGCTGGATGGCGAAGCAGTTTTGACGGCGGCTACAGCACTTTCCGGACCTGATCAGTTTATTGTGGCGCCGTTGCTCAAAGGTTTGCGCCGACTGGTCGCTGCCACCGACTGGGCGACGGAGATGGCGCGGATCGAACGACTAACTCTCCCGGCACAACACTTTTCAGGGCCCTTACATGACCTGTTCGAGCTTCCCGGTGATCTGATCCTGCTGCGCACCGGAGAAGGAAGTTTCAACCTCCTTTGCCTTATCGAGCAACGTTGGCTCTACCTGGGTGAAGATGGCAATCCGCTGGACGAAGATCTCGATGCCGGTGGTGATGCCAAGGTCGAAGCAGTTATGATCACACGGCCGCAGGGTGAGGCGACAACCGCCGGATTCTCCTCGCTCAAGGCGCTCTGGCCGGAGCTCAAGGCGGCCTGGGCCGAAGTCGGCATCTCCAGTCTCTTTATCAATTTCGGGCAGTTGCTGCTGCCGCTGTTCGCTCTTTTGATCTACGATAAAATTGCCATGAACGGCCTGTTCGAAACCCTCTGGGCGCTGGTTATAGGTATGGCGCTCTACTTGGTGACCGATGCAGGCATGCGCTTGATCCGGAGCTGGGTGACCGAGCGGGTTAGCATTGACCAGGCGCTGCGCAGTGATGAAAAACTCTGGTCGAAGCTGGTTGCTCAGACCGACCTGCCGCCGGGCGGTTTTCCGCGGTTCCTATCTAATTATCGTGATCTGACTCAGACCCGCGATTTCGTTTCATCCAGTTACCTTCTGTCGCTCGCCGACATACCGTTTCTGATTCTCTACCTGATCGTGATCGGCCTCGTCGCGTGGCCGATGATGATCGTGGTGGCAATACTCGTTCTCATCTTCGCCGGGGTTGGTTTTGCTCTTTATTCCCGCCAGAGTCGGTTTTCGAAGGAGGCTGAGCAGGAGAATACATCCAAGCTCGCCTTCATGGGAGAGAGTCTTAACAATCTCGATGTCGTCAGGACCACTCCCGGTTCCGGTTCTTTCCTTCGCAGCTGGCGCAAGTTGGCTGAAGGTTCGACCCGCTCCGATACCCGTAAACGATTAGCGGCCCAGCACATGGGAATGATGACGACAAGCATCCAGACGGTCACGACCGTGGTCGTGCTGACCATCGGTGTCTACCTTATCCATGCCCAGATGATGAGCATCGGTAAGCTGATTGCCTGTAACCTGCTGGCCGGTCGGGCCATGGGGCAGGTCGCCTCCCTCTTTTCCGTAATCGGCAAGTGGCAGGATTTTAAACGGGCCGCCTCGCGGATGGAGTCGAGCCTGGAGACAGTTGAAGATCGCGAATACACACCCCGACCCGATATCGATGGGAATGTTTCGGTGATTGGAGTCGGCAAGCATTTCGAAGGGCGACCGCCGGCGCTGGAGAATGTCTCCTTTAAAATTACTCCCGGTGAGCGGATTGCTCTGCTCGGCCGGCCCGGTGCCGGCAAGTCGACCCTGCTACGCTGCCTCGCCGGTCTCAGTCAGCCCGATACCGGCCACATCCTGATCGATGGTCTCGATCTCGATGACATCTCCCGGTTCGACCGGATCAAGTGGATGACCTATAAAGCACAGGACCCGGCAATCTTCGCCGGCACCCTGGAGGAGAACCTGCGGGTTGCCGGCTGTGGTGATGCTGAGCGCCTTTCGAAGGCGATCTGGGCCTCCGGGCTCGATGTCGAATTCAACAGCGGTCGGATGTCCCTCGGGATGCTGCTCGCCGAACGCGGGACCAACCTCTCCGGCGGGCAGCGGCAGAAGGTAGCGCTGACCCGGGCTTTCGCTCAACCGAGCCGCATTCTCTTACTTGACGAGCCGACGCTGGGGCTCGATCCGGAAGGTGAACGGTTGCTGGCCGAGCGATTGCCGCAGCTGCTTGATGAATCATCGATCCTGTTGATGACGACTCACAGTTCGGTCATGCTGCAGACGGTCAAGCGGATCATCGCTCTTGATGGCGGCAAGGTGGTCGCCGATGGCCCCCGTGAAAAATTGCTGAAAATTTCCTGACCATTTAGCAGGCTGAATTATATTGGTAGAAAGAGAAAGGCCGCGATAAATCGCGGCCTTTTTGCTTCGAGTGGAAGACTCCGTTAGAGGATCTGGCTGAGGAACAGCTTGGTCCGTTCGTGCTGCGGGTTGTCGAAAAACTCATGCGGGTTGTTCTGTTCGACGATCTCGCCGTAGTCCATGAACATAACACGGTCGGCGACGCTTTTGGCAAAACCCATCTCGTGGGTAACGACCAGCATGGTCATCCCTTCCTGCGCCAGGTCGATCATGACATCGAGAACCTCCTTGATCATCTCCGGATCGAGGGCCGAGGTCGGTTCATCGAAAAGCATCACCTTTGGCTTCATGCAGAGGCTGCGCGCGATCGCCACCCGTTGTTGCTGTCCGCCGGAGAGTTGGCCCGGGAATTTTTTCGCCTGCTCGGCGATGTGGACCTTCTCCAGGTACATCATCGCGATCTCTTCCGCTTCCTTCTTCGGCGTCTTGCGGACCCAGATTGGGCCCAGGGTCAGGTTGTCGAGGATTGACAGGTGCGGGAAGAGGTTGAAGTGCTGGAAAACCATGCCGACCTCGGCCCGCACCGTCTCGATGTTCTTGATATCGTTGGTCAGTTCGGTGCCATTGACGATAATTTGACCGCGCTGGTGCTCCTCGAGCCGGTTAATGCAGCGGATCAGGGTCGATTTGCCCGAGCCGGAGGGGCCGCAGATGACGATCCGCTCCTTTTCCTGGACCTCGAGGTTGATATCGCTCAGCACGTGAAATTCGCCGTACCACTTGTGCATGCCGCGAACTTGGATGATCGGTCCGCCGGCTTCACTCGGAGCAGCCTGTACAGTCTTTTCGTTCATAATCCCTCTTTACTGGTCATGTCAGTGACCGGTATGTAGTTCCTTCTCCAGCTTGCGGCTGTAGCTCGACATGGCGTAACAGCAGATAAAATAAAGAACGGCAAGGAAGATATAAGCCTCGGTCGAAAAGCCGGCCCACTTCGGGTTCGAGAGGGTGACTTTGGTCGTCTTTAAAACATCGTACAGGGCGATGATGACCACCAGCGACGTATCCTTAAACGCCGAGAGCAGGATGCCGACCGTCGGCGGGATCACGATCTTCAAGGCCTGCGGCAGGATGATCAACCGCATCGTCTGGTTGTAGGTCAGCCCGAGCGAGTCGGCCGCCTCGAATTGGCCGCGCGGCATCGCCTGCAGGCCGCCGCGCACGACCTCGGCGATGTAGGCGGCGGTAAAGAGGATGATTGCGACCTGGGCGCGCAGTACCTTGTCAATAGTTACCCCCTCCGGCAGAAAAAGCGGGAACATCACCGACGACATGAAGAGCAGGCTGATCAGCGGGACCCCGCGGATCAGCTCGATATAGATGACGCACAGTGACTTGATCGCCGGCATCCGCGATTGACGGCCCAGGGCGAGCAGGACGCCGAGCGGGTAAGCGCCGACCATGCCGAACAGGGCGAGCAGGAAGGTCAGTGGCAGGCCGCTCCACTGTGAGGTTTCGACCACCGGCATCCCGAACAGGCCGCCGTACATCAGGGTCGCCATAACGATCAACCCGATCAGCCAGTAGATGCCGAGCGATCTCTTCCAGTGTTTGCGGTCCTTGGAATAAAAGACCATACCGAGCAGCAGCAGCATGGCGAGAATCGGTCGCCACTGCTGGCCGTCGGGGAAAAAGCCGAACAGGATAAAGCTGATATTCTGCGGGATGATCGACCAGCAGGCGCCGTCGGTTTCGTAGCAGACGTCGGCGGGGGTATTCCAGACACTGTCGACAAACGCCCAGTTGAAAAATGGCGGAATAAACTGCCAGAGCAGGAGCAGCACCAGTACCGTCAGCACCGAGTTGTACCAGGTGTTGAACAGGTTGCCGTGCAGCCAGCCGACGATACCGACTTCGGTCGCCGGCGGCTTGAGATATTCCCGGGTCGCTTTTGGAGTCGGGGTCGTCATCGGCTATCTCTCCACCAGCTTCATCTTCTTGTTGTACCAGTTCATGAACAGGGAGGTCGAAAGACTGAAGAAGAGGAAGGCGAGCATGATCAACGCTACCCCCTCAATCGCTTGCCCGGTCTGGTTGATCGTGGTGTTGGTGACGGCGACGAAGTCGGCAAAGCCGATAGCGATGGCGAGCGAACTGTTCTTGGTCAGGTTGAGCATCTGGCTGGTCAGCGGCGGGATGATAACGCGCAGCGCCTGCGGCAGGATTACTAGGTGCAGAACCTGGCCGGGGCGCAGGCCGATCGCCATCGCCGCTTCAACTTGGCCGCGGCTGACCGACTGGATGCCGGCACGGACGATCTCAGCAACGAACGCCCCGGTGTAGAGTACCAGGCCGAGCAGCAGAGCACTGAATTCCGGACTGACCGTGATTCCGCCCTTGAAATTAAAGCCTCGCAGTTCGGGTACATCAAGAGCGGTCGGCGCGCCACCAGCCAGCCAGGCGAGAAACGGCAGAATGATCACAAGGGCGAAGGTGACCCGCACCGTCGGGAAGACCTTGCCGGTTTCGACCTGCCGCTTCTTCCCCCAGCGGTTCAAAGCCCAGCCGATACCGAGGGCGATAACGAAGGCCCATTCCATCGCCGCGTGAGCGGCATGCGCTTCCGGGACAGCAAAGATCAGTCCGCGGTTGCAGAGGAAGAGACCGGGCATGGGGTTGAGGGCCTGCCGGGGCGATGGAAATGATTCGTAGAAGATTGCATACCAGAAAAAGAGTTGCAGCAGCACCGGGATGTTCTGCATCAGCTCGATATAGACGGCGGCCAGCTTGGAAATCAGCCAGTTGCTCGACAGCCGCGCGACACCGATCACGGTTCCGAGGATCGTGGTCAAAATGATGCCGATGAAAGCAACCTTGAGCGTGTTGAGGGCACCGACCAGCAGGGCATCGGCGTAAGTGTCCGCGGACGAGTAAGCGATCAGCGATTCACCTATTTCAAAACCGGATTCATTGTCGAGGAACCCGAAACCGGTCGCGATCGATTGACGTTCGAGGTTGGCCTGGGTGTTGCTGAACAGGTAGTAACCGATCAATAGCACCAGAACAAGAGCCACAACCTGGAAAACGATCGCCCGCTTTTCCGGATCGCGCCATAAAGGCACCGCTTCCGGGTTTTTCTCGACAGCTTCTGTATGATCGGTCGGTTTGTTCAAGGAAACTCCCGTTTTGGTGCTGGGCTATGGCGATCAAAATGGGAATGCACTATTA
>PKTZ01000180.1 GCA_002868925.1 Desulfuromonas sp.
ATCGGCGCAATAATGGTCAGGGCATCATCACGGATGGCGATCTCGATTCCGAGCCCTCCGAATTCCCCGCTGGTATCGGTTTTTAATTCCTTGAATGTCTCCGGGTCGAGAAAAGAGGAGTGCGGATCAAGGGTTTCCAGCATGCCGTTGATACCACCGTAAATCAGGTCCTTGAGATCAACCTCTTCGACATAACTGCTCCGGATGATCGAGAGAACATCGGTAAATAGTTTCATCTCGGCATACGGCGATGTCGTTGTTGCCGACGCGGTCCGATTCAACTGTCCAATCGACAACCATCCACAAAAAAGAATGAACGTTGCAACAAACACCAACAACCATTTTCTTTTAAACATTACTCTCTCCTTCCTTCAATCCCCATTATCGCCGAACGATCCACTGCAGCGGGTCGAGAGGAGTTCTCCCCTTCCGGATTTCGAAATAGACGACATCCGAGCCCTCGTAACCGGACAGGGCAATCGTATCACCGGCCTTGACCGTATCACCGGCCTTGACCATCAGTTTTGCGGCCTGGGCATAGAGCGTATAATAACCGCCCTGATGATTGACGATAACCAGATTGCCGTACCCCTGAAATCGTTTGGCGAAAGCGATCCGGCCCGGCCAAACAACTTTGATCGGGGATTCGAGTTTGGTTTCGATCTCGATCCCGTGGCTCTCGATCAAGGTGCCGAGTTCGGGATGTTTCTCCTTGCCGAAACCGACCTTGATCAGGCCACTAACCGGCCAGGGCAGTACCCCTTTCTGCTTCGCGATCGGGGTCAACTCAGTATACGTCTCCCCTTGCTCCGATTCAAGCTCGTTGACCAGGGACGTTAGCCTGGCTGCTCGCTTGCGCAGGTCGGTGACGACCGCATCGAGTGCTGAGCGATCGCGCCGGATTGCCGTCAGAAACTTTTTCTTGAGCGACTTGGCCTGTTGCAACTGCGTCTCTTCCCGGCGTAATTTAGCCAACCCGGCGGCTTGCTCCTCCTTGCTTCTGGCCAGCCGGGCAATCGTCTCCTGTCGGCGCTGTAATCGGTTGCGGTATTCACCGAGCAATTCATGGTCGTGCTCAACAATCCGGCCAAGGAAGTCGTAATCTTCAAGCAGGCTCGGTAGTGATCGGGATGAAAAAAGGGTCTTGAGCACCCCGCTCTCACCCGATTTATAAAGTGCGACCAGTCTTTCCTGCACCGCCTCCTGCAACTCCGCCACCTCATTTTGATGTTCTGCCAACTCCTTTTTCCGCTCATCGATCTCTCGCTTGAGCCGATTCAGACTGGAACTGGCTTTTTTCACCCGCCCCTGATTCCGTTGCAGGTTGCGGTTCATAGCATCGAGGTCCTCGAGCAAGCTTGTTTCGTCAGACCTCTTCTGCTCGATCGCCTGGAGGGTTTTATTAATCTTCTGCTCAAGCTGCTCCAGTTGCTGGCGGGCATCATCCTGATCGACCTGTGCTACCGCAGCGGTCGGGCCCAACACCGCTAAAACGATAACAACATGAACCAGTAAAATGAGAGAAAAACGCACGGTAAGTCCTGTCAGATTCTGACAAATTTGCGTAGCGAAAGCAGACTGCCGAAAAAACCGAGAAAGATACCACCGGCAATGATCATGAGTTGGAAATGTGTCGGCAGGAAAATAATATTGTCAATCCCTCCGGAAAGGAGCAATGATGACAATCCCTGGTGCAAAAAAAATTCAAAAAGGATATAGGAAAAACCGAGGGAGAAGCCCCCGCCGACGGCGCCTTGCAACGCCCCTTCGATCAAAAATGGGGTCTTGATAAAAAGGGATGTCCCTCCGACCAACGACATGATCTCCAGTTCATCCCGCCGGGCATAGACGGTCAATTTTATCGTATTGGCAACAATGAACAGAGCAGCAAAGAGGAGAAAGCCGCCGAGGATCGCCGATGACAACTTTATCAGGGAGACGAACGAATCGAACCGGTCGAGCCAGTCCTGTCCGTATCGGAAGTCGGAAAACAGTTTCTTGCTCTTCAGTTGAGAGACAACTTTTTCAACACTGACGCGATTCCGGCTCCCTTCCTTCAACGAAATACGGAGTGAGGCCGGGAGGAAGTCCGACTCAAGCCCTTCCAGCAGGGTGGCATCATCGCCGAGACGTGAGCGGAACCCGTCCAGTGCCTGTTGACGCGAGATAAACTCGACACCTTCGACGGTATCGATCATTTGTGCGTCCTTGATCAACATCTCAAGCCTGTTTTTGGCAGGCACCTCATCAAGGTAGGCGACCACTTGCACTTCGCGGCTCCAGTTTTGGGTCAATTGCTGGACATTCAAGACGACGATAGCGAAGAAAGCCAGAATGCAGAGTGCGACCGTAACCGTACCGATGGCGGCAGTACAGAGAAATGGGCTCTGCCGCATATTTCTGAAGGCTCTTCGAATAAGGTAGATGAATCGACCGATCACTTTAGAACTCTTTTACGTGGCTGCAGGAATTTACGGGGTCCGGTCTTCGACCAGGCGCCCTGCTTCGAGACCGATCTGGCGCCTGGGAAATCGATGGATCATGTCGCGGTCATGGGTGGCGAGCAATACCGTTGTCCCACGGGCATTGGCGCTTTTGAAAAGTTCCATGATATCGAGGGTCACTTCGGGATCGAGGTTCCCGGTCGGCTCATCGGCCAACAAGACCAACGGCTCGACAACCAGGGATCGGGCGATGGCGACCCGCTGCTGTTCCCCCCCCGATAGTTCGAGCGGACGTTTGGTCAACTTATGCTCCAGCCCGACGCTCTTAAGCATCTGGTAAACCTTCTTGCTGATCTCGTAGCGCTTTTTTCCCTGCACCTCGAGTGGGAACGAGACATTCTCGAATATGGTCCGGCTTTCGATCAGCTTGAAATCCTGAAAGACGACGCCGAGTTGACGACGTAAAAATGGAATCCGCGATGATCGCATGCGGGTAAGGTTCTGGCCGTTAATCAGGATCTGTCCCCGACTCGGCTTTTCGGCCGCGAACAGCAGTTTGAGGAGAGTCGACTTGCCGGCACCGGACGGGCCGGTGATGTATACAAAATCCCCCTTGGGGATCTTGAGATTGATATCCTCGAGGGCATTGCCGTCGCGGGTATACGCCTTACAGACGTTAAAAAGCTGAACCATATCCTACCATTCGCTGTAAGGGATACCGTTGAGACCGATCGCGTCGCTACCGCTATGAACGTCGAAGACCCCGCCTTCGGCCAGGTCGCCGCTGTCGGGTAGTGGGTCGGGAGGGGTAACCTCCCAGGTATCGGTGGCACCGGTCATAGGATCACGCGGGATACCACGCAGATATTTATTCTCTTCAAGATCCCCGAGAGAGTCGGGGTACTTACCGTTGTCGGCAAAATAGGCATCGATCGCCTGCCGCATCTGATAGAGGTCCTCCATCAGGACTGTCTCTTTCGCCTTGATGGTGTGTCGCTTGTAGCTCGGCACGCTTATCGCCGCGAGGATGCCGATAATGGTCATCACGATCAACAGTTCGATCAGGGTAAATCCCCTGCTATTTTTTATCAGTCTTCTCAATTCCATCTTCTCAAGCTACCAGGTACTGTATTCGGTGCCGTCAAGAGCGATGCCATCGCTTTGCGAATAGATATCGAAAACATCATCGCCGCCCCAGACGGTGGAATCGGGATCATCCTTGTACGATCTCAACCCCCAGCCTTCATCATATTTATCGAAGGGATCCTTCGGAATTCGCCGCAAATAGCGGCGTGGATTCGGGTAGAGATCCCCCCACTCCTTACCGTCGACCAGGTCTTCCAATTCTTCCGGATAACCGGTTTCCCCAACACTGGTGATAATCTTGTTTTTTTCTTTCGCCTCGTCATAATCGGCCTTGTAGGCATCAATGGCGTTCCGGATCTCCCGGAGTGCTCGCTGCAGCTCAATCTCCTTGCTCCGTTTGACCGAGACCTCGGCCAACGGAAGAACCGCCGCGGCGAGAATCGCAAGGATCGCCATCGCGATAACCAGTTCGATCAGGGTCAGACCCTGCTGATTGCCCCGGAAAAAACGTTGCATAGCCTAGCGGATTTCGAGGTTGAACGGCTTGGCCTCAACCGGCATCCGGGCACCGGCAGGATCACGGAAATTGACCCGGTTCGGACGGATGACGACATTTCCGGTCTGCTTCGCCTTGAAATAGATCCGGGCCAAGCTGCCACTACCGCTCGCTCCTTCGCCCCCGGCGCCCTGCTTGTTTCCGATGATCAGCTCTCCCCGGCTCCGGTTCGGACTCGATGTGAAAACCGTTGATTGGCCCGGTGTCCGCAGGAAATCACCTTCGTCGGCCCGCACAAAGTCGAGAAACTGGGGGTCGTAGTTAACGAAAAGCGGTGCGCTGTACAGCTTATCGACCTCTGCAACCTGCAGGGTAACAGCGAACTCGTCGCCGGCATTGACCAACTCCGGACCATTGACAAAGAGATTGGCCGACTGCACCGGGACCTTAATCTCAGGAGGCTGAACGACAACCTGGGCAACCTGTTCTCGATCCTTGGTCGTTTCAGGCACCAGCGGCACACCGGCTTGCGGTACTTGTGGCTCGGCTGGCGGAGTCGGGGCCACTTGTGTCTCTATTTGCGTGGCCTGTTCCTCTATCTGCGCAGACTTGTTCTCTAACTCCAATCTTTGCTGTTCAATCTGCGGCGATTGCGCTTCTAATTCTGATCTTTGTTGTTCTAACTCTAACCTCTGCTGTTCCAACTCCGATCTTTGCTGCTCGATCTGCGGAGATTGCTGTTCTAGCTGAGCCGATTCATGTTCAAACTTTTGTCTTTGCTGATCCAGTTCTGACCTTTGCTGTTCCAATTCTAATCTTTGTTGCTCCAGCTCTGACTTATGTTGATTTAACTGCGACCTTTGCTGTTCTGTCTGCAACGTTGGAGAGACTTGTTCAACCGGCGGAGTGGGGATAGCCGGTGCCGGCAATGCAACATCATCAAGTTCCGGACGGACTGCAAATGCGGCGAAGTTTTGCCCGGCCTTCAATTCTTCCTCGCCGCCCGACCAGATACGAGACTCAGCTTCTCCCGGGACATCGACCTTCTTAACGATATGAGGTGTAACTGAGAGCAGGATTTCACGCTTACCGTCATCAGTATCATACTTGCTGAAGAGAGCCCCGATAAGCGGTATCTCGCCGAGGACAGGAATTGTTTTTTTTGACTTGGTATCAGCATTACGGATCAAGCCACCAATTATGGTCCGCTCACCATCCTTGAGAATGAGAGCCGTCTCCGCATTTGTCGTACTAATTGTGAAAACGGTCGTCGGATTGTTGGTGCCACCGACAACCTGTCGATCACTGACCGAGCTAACCTCGAGCTTCAACTTGGTCTGGATTGTATTATCAAGTTGAATTACCGGCTCGACATCGACCTTGATCCCGACATCGACATACTGAACATTAGTACTGACATTATCACCGGAAATAGTAGAAGTAACGCTCGGCTCACGAGTTCCAACATGAACTTTTGCCTTTTCCCGGTTTTTAACCCTGATTTTAGGTGTTGCTAAAATAATGGTATCAGTCAAGGTTTTCGCCATTTCAAAACTCGCCGTCGGCAGGGTAAAAAATGTCTCAGTCCCGTCGAGATCGTGGATCATGTTACCGACCCCCGAACTGGGGATCCCACTAGCAACGATGTCACCGTTTTTCACAATGGCCGCACTGACACCATATGGGTCCGGCTCAATCCCGAGATGGAGCTCATCTCCTCGGCTGACCTCGATCAATTCAAGATCAAACATCACCTCGGAATCGGCAAGATCGGCGGTGGCCAGAATCTGCGAAACCAGTTCTATCACGTCAGGGGTGTCACGAACCACAATAGCATTAAGCTCTTCGTGAACATAAATCTTGCGTAACTGCAACATGGTACGCAGCATGTTTACCGCTTTTTTGGCATCGACACTGGAGAGATAGAAGGTCTGGATGATCTGGTCTTCGTATTGTTTTTGCTTCTCTTTGCTATTGGGGTAAACAATCACTGTCTTCGGGTTGAGCACCCGAATGCCAATGTTGTTCATCTTCATCAACAATTCAAGGGCCTGGGAAAATGTGGCATCTTCGAGCAAAAGCGAAACCAACTCGTTCTCCAACTCTTCGTCAAAGATAAAATTAATCCCGGAAAGACGGTTGAGAATCTTGAATACTTCCTTTACCTTCGCCTCTTTGAACTTGAGAGTTATCGGTTCTTTTGAATCAACATCGAGTTCGAATCCGCCGAGGAGCACCTCCTCCTTCTGCTGCAGTTTATCGACAACCTCTAGGGCTAGTGCATTTTCCGGGTCGATGGCAAGCGCCTCGTCAGCAAGCTTGCCCGCTTTATTGAGGCGCCGAGCGTGAAGGTTCTCCTGGGCCTCGGTCGCCAGCTTTCGTGCCTCGATCAGTTTCTCAACCTGACGGAATTCCAGTTGCGCAACATCGAGAGTCGGATCAAGCGCCGAGGCAAGACGTAATTCAGAGGCTGCCTCAAGATATTTTTCTTCACTACGCAAAACACGCCCATTTTTGAGATGCTGTTGAGCAGCCAAGCCACGTGCTGTCGCAAGACGAGAGTTGAATTCGGCATCATCAGGATTTGCTTTCAAGGCCTGGGTTAATTCGGCGACAGCGAGATCATAATTTTTGTCGCGCATCGCATCGACCCCTTTAGCATAATCTCTTCGTCCGGTAGCGCATCCTGCTACAAAAAGCGTAAGTATGAGCAGGAGAATACAAATTACCATCCGTCGTGATGTCTTATTCATATCTCTACGATCCTCTATATAGAATATTCTAAACATATCAATTCATCCTATTGGCTGGCGACTGCGGCGACCTGGGCCACTGCCTTCTTCTTTCCTGGGGAGACGCCGCACCCGGCAAAACAGTTGACCGATTTACAACTGTCGGTGCCGTGGACCGCACGTCTTCGTCCGGTTGGGAGAAGGACGGAACCAACGGTTCCTCCTCGACAAGCTTTATTTCAATGAGGCCGGTCGTCCCCTGTTGCTTGATTGTCAATTTATCCGAAGAAATATCGAGCACTTCAAACCGGCTTTCATCACCGAATGTGTCTCCTTTTTTCACCAGGAAAAGCTCATCCCGTTTTGAGAGGAATACCGTTCGTTGATTATCCTTCAGCAAGAATCCTAGGAAGGTGAAACGCGCCAGTTGCTGTCTGACCTGGGCGACGGTATCGATAACCGGGGCGGGCTTTACTACAACCGGCTTCGCCACAGGTTTTGTTTCAACAACCGGCTTTGTATTTTTCGGCTTCGGTCGGTAGAAATTAAAAATATCGCGTTTATA
>PKTZ01000051.1 GCA_002868925.1 Desulfuromonas sp.
GAAATATACGACAATTTAATAATTGTCTTTTCGATGATTTTTTTCAGCTTAAATTCTGCCCGGGAGTTTCCCTATGAATCGTCGTTTTTCTGTCGTCCTGGTTGAGCCGACCAGTTCAGCGAATATTGGTGCTGTCTGCCGCGCCATGGCCAATTTTGGAGTTGAAGATTTGCGCCTGGTTAGCCCCCAGTGCAATTATGACGATGAAGAGGCGAGCCGTCTGGCCGTGTTTGCCGCGCCCTTATTGCGAAGAGCCGTTGTTTTCTCGGATCTGACTGCGGCGCTCGCCGATTGTCATTATTCGGTTGCAGCGACCCGTCGTTCGGGAGGATGTCGGAATAAGTTGGCGCCGCTTTCTCGGGTTGCTGCTGATTTATTCGCTCAGACGGCGCATGTTGCCCTGGTGTTCGGGAGGGAGCGAAGTGGCCTGACAACCGAAGAGGTCATGTCTTGCAGTCACGCCGCGGCGATTGATACCAGCGAGAATGGTTCTCTCAACCTGGCACAGGCGGTTGTGGTTTTTCTCTATGAATTTTCAAGGGAAATGGTAGCGCCGTCGGCACTGGAGAGTGCCTCTTTGCCGACGCAGGGCGATTACGACCGCCTGTTTTTATCTATGGAAGAGGTTCTGGAGAAAATCGGTTATATCAACCGACAGAAGCCCGAGGCGCTGATGAACCGGGTGCGGCGTATCCATCAAACGGTATCGAACCGGGACGATCTTAATATGTTGCAGGGGATCTGGACGCGTCTGGCAGAGAGTGTAAACAGTTGGCCGGGCGAGAGAAGGGGCAAGTAGTTCTTATTCGATTTCGGGACGATCTCCCCGTGAACGTTTGTAGTAGAAAGAGAAGAGCGCGAACAGTACGCCAAGGGAAATGAAAATACCTCCGACGAGTGCCACCCCGGAACCCGGGTCGCGGTTGATGGTCAGGTAGGATACGGTTCGGTAGACCGGGCGCCGGACAACCGGGTTGAATCCGAGACCTTGTAGAGCCTCCGGTTGTGGTCGGCCGAGAAAATACCAGCCGCTCCAGACGGTTTCGTCGTTGTCGAGCAGGCGTAGCAGGTAGGCCGGTTGACCAACATTATCGCTGCGGTTGAAGACGCGGCCGTTGCGCCTGACCGCGTCAGGGAAGAAGGCGTCTGCGACCAGTCGCTTGCCATCGGCAAACGGAATGGCATCCCCTGTCGTCAGCCGATACCCTTTGCCGAGACTCGGCAGGAGAAGCTCAAAGCCGATGGTGAGCCGTCCGAAAGATGCGGGGGTGACGACCAGACCATCGTGCAATAGCGGGGTGTTGGTTTTGACAATACCACGCTTAACGACCTTATCGCCCTCGAGCAGCGAAACCGTGTTGATCATATCGATCGGCCGGCCTCTTTCGTTCAGGAGCGGTTCGAATTTATCGAGGCGCAGGTAATATCCCGGCATTCCCTTGACCGGGATCATCTCTCCTTCACCGACCCGGTTTCTTTCACTGCGCGACCCGGCAAGACTCCCCCAGAAATAAGCGATAACAACCAGGACAAATCCGAGGTGGATCAGGTACTCTCCCGTCTTGCGCCATCGCGCCTTGATCACGGTCAGCCAGTCGATGAAACAGCAGGCGGTATTGATCGCCAGCAGGATAATGAGAATGCCGGTGGCGTAGAACCAGCTGCTTAATCCGGGGTGTTCTTTCCCCAGACTGCGACTCCATCCACTTAAGGTCGTGGCGTCGAGGTTGCCGAATACCTCCGGGTTGAAGTGCATGATCAATGAACCACCCATGGCGAGCAGTGTGGCGATCGAGGCGAGGATGATTGCCAGTTTCAAAGAGCAGAGTGTCGACCAGATTCGCTGTAACATCGCCTACTCCAGCGGATGGTTGCTCTGCATCAGCAGGCCGATGCCGAGATAGGTGAAAAGGACGACGAAGAAACCGGCGATCGAGAGCCAGGCGTAACCGGTCCCCTGCCAGCGCCGGATAAACTTGGCGTGGCACATGCCGGCGTAAAAGAGCCAGACGATCGAAGACCAGACCGACTTGATATTCCAGGAAAAGTAGTATCCCCAGGCAATGTGCGCCCAGATGCTGCCGAGAATCAGGCAGAGGGTGAAGAGGCAGAAGCCGAGAAAGATCGCTTCCTCGTTCAGTTTGCGCAGCGTTGCAAGTGGGGGCAATAAATCACTTTGCAGTTTTTTCTGTACCAGGTAAAGCACCCCGAGAGAAAAGGCCATGGCAAATAGAGCATAACCGGTAAACGAGAAGATGATATGCCAGGTAAAGAGCGGGGTGTCGAGGCTCGGGATTAGCGGCGGCAGAGCCGGATCGCGCGGCAGGGCCGAGCCGAGCAGCAGCAGGGTCAAAAAGACGACGAACAGGCCGGTGGCATGAATCCGGTAACGGATTTCAAAGTAAAGATAAGTCAGTGCCAGGGCCCAGCTGAAAAAGAACTGGGTTGAAAAGAGGTTGGTCACCGGCAGGAAGCCGGCACTGTACCAACGCAGGGCGAGGCAGAGCGTCTGCAAACCGAAGGCGATAAGGAAAATGCGGAAAGCAGCCTTCAGCCAGAGAGGTTTGCGGCCGACGGCATGGGCCAGGTAGAGGCCGGTTGCTCCGATGTAACCGGCAAAAGCGAACTTGAGGATAACTGATTGAAAAGCAGGCGATTCCATCATCTTAATTAGTATACTCCCGAAACGCGGTAACGCCGCGAAGATTAACATATTTGCTGTTTAAAATGAAACGATAACAGTTGTCAACCGTGAGCTTCCATCTGGTTGACAATGGAGGGCTAAAGTGATAATTTTCGCCGTTATGGAGAGCCGTTATTACAGTATCCGCATGCACGCCGGTCGCGATGGAAATCATCTTTCCGGGGCCGAGCGGTTGGTGCCGCAAGAAGAGGTTGAAACGGTGGCCATGGCCATGTTGCAGCGGGCCGGTGAATATGACCCTTCATCCCTGAAGATCAGTGTCGACGAGGTTGATTCCGACGATATCGTATCCGGTGCCCTGCCGAATCTGACCCAGGTCCCGGTAAGTGATGTTCGCACCGGTCGCGAGAAAGCCATACAGGCGTTACTCGCGGCGGGAGTTACCGCCGATGTCGCCGTTTCGGCAATAGAGACGATTGCGAAAGGTGCTTCTCCGGACGGTGGTAACATGCGGGGGGCGATGCTGATCGATGCCGGGACCGGCGCTCGACTCGAACCGGACCAGGCTCGCGGCATCCGCGCAACGCGGATGGATATCCTGCCGGAACTTTTTCCCCGTCTTGAGCAGGAGTTGGAGAAAAAGGATCTCGCCCATCACCGGACCCGTGAGGCACTGATCCTGGCTGCGAAAGTCCTGGCGGCACCCGGTATTATCGCCGAACTCTGCTGGTCGGACGATCCGCAATATACCGCCGGCTATGTGGCGGCACCGGGATTCGGTTACCTGCGGATCCCGCATATGAAAGAGGTTGGAGATCCGCACGGCGGACGCGCATTTTTCTGCATGCCCGGATTCAACCTCGAATCATCGATACGTTTTCTCGAAGAGACACCATTTCTGGCCGATCGGATCGGATTGATCGGTGATAAATCAGGAGGATAGAGGGTGGAACGTTGGCGGAAAAAACTGGATGACCTGACACGACAGAACATGCGCCGCAGTTTACGCACCGTTGCCGGGATGCAGGGTCCGCATGTTTCACTCGATGGCCGCGAGCTTTTGATGCTCTGTTCGAATAATTATCTCGGCCTCGCCTCCCATCCGCATTTGATCGAGGCGGCCACCAGGGCCACGGTCGATTATGGCGTTGGCAGCAGCGGCAGCCGGTTGATTTCCGGGTCGATGGAATTACATGCTGATTTCGAAGCCCGGCTCGCCTCTTTCAAGTCGACCGAGGCTGCTCTCCTGTTCAACAGCGGTTATGCCGCCAACAACGGGATTCTGCAGGGGCTTTTCGGTCCGGACGATGTCATCTTCTCCGATGAACTCAACCATGCATCGATCATCGACGGCTGTCGACTGTCGAAGGCACGAACGGTTGTATACAAACATGCCGATCCGGAGTCGCTCGAATCATTGATGATTACAGAACAGCCGAAGCGGAGAGGGCGCTGGGTTATTGTCACCGACGGCGTGTTCAGCATGGATGGCGATATCGCGCCACTCGCCGAACTGGTCAGCCTGAAAGGAAGGTACGATGCCCTGCTCATGATCGATGACGCACATGGCACCGGCGTGCTCGGGGCGACCGGACGCGGCAGCGGCGAACATTGCGGCTGTCTGCACCAGATCGATCTTCACATGGGGACCCTCGGCAAAGGGCTCGGCTGCTTCGGCGCTTATCTCGCATCGTCGCAGGTTGTTATCGACACGCTTGTCAATTCAAGCCGATCCTTTATCTTTTCGACCAGCCTTCCGCCGGCCTTGCCGGCAACGGCGATGGCTGCGCTCGACGTCGTCGAGAGTGAAGAGGGAGCCAGATTACGTCAGCAGTTACGATCCAACCGCCAGGTTTTTATCGAAAAGCTGGTCGCTGGTGGCTGCGATATTGGAGAGAGTGAGACCCAGATTGTGCCGGTGATAACCGGTGATCCGGTATCGACCATGCAGTCGGCGGGGAAGCTGTTGGAAGCTGGCATCTTCATCCAGGGGATCCGGCCGCCGACCGTGCCGGATGGGCAATGCCGACTGCGTGGTACCATCATGGCGACTCACGATCCGACGCAACTGGAGGCGGCAGCGGAGAAGATCGTGGCTACGGTCGATAAGGGGCGCAAATGAAGTTCTATCCGCTGGCCGATGGTCGAAAGCTCGCTTACCGTGAAGCGGGTACAGGGCGTCCGTTGGTACTGTTGCACGGCTGGGCGATGAGTTCGGCTGTTTTCCAGGAGCTGATGCCGCTTCTTGCGGACCGCTTTCGGGTCCTGGCACCGGACCTGCCCGGTCACGGTCAATCAGACCCGGACTTCGAATTCAATCACAATTCGATTGCTTCCGATATTGAACAGTGGTTGACGTCGCTCGATGTCGATACGGTCGACCTGGTCGGGTGGTCGCTCGGCGGCCAGGTTGCCCTGAACCTCGCAAAGCGGCGTCAACTCGCTGTCGGCAAGATGGTCCTGGTCGCCACGACCCCACTTTTTATCGAAACGGACGATTGGCCGAACGGGCTTGCGCCGACCCGGCTAAAGGCGATGGATCGCCAGATCCGGAGTAACTACAGGCTGACCATGGGAGATTTTTTCAAGTTGATGTTTTATCCCGGAGAGATTGATCCGGAACGGTATCGTACAATTATCCGCTTTGCCGTTCGGGAGGGAGCCCTGCCGGAAAAAGAGGTTGCACGCAGGGGATTGTCTTTGCTCGGCAATACCGACCTGCGCCAAGATCTGCCGGATGATATCCCGACACTTGTTCACTTCGGCGATTGTGACCAGATCACGGTTCCGAACGCCAGCCGTTACCTTGTCGAAAACATGGCTATGGCGGAAGAGGTCTGTTGGTCCGATTGCGGGCACGCTCCCTTCTTAAGCCGACCGGATCAATCGGTCTCGCTATGGCGGGAGTTTTTGCTGTGATCTCCTCGATGATCGACAAGACTCAGGTTCGTCACCATTTTTCCGATCACGCCGGGGAGTACGACCTGTATGCACGGGTTCAGAAGCGGGTTGCCTGTAGGTTGCTTGAACTCGTTCCTCCCGATATCGTCGAAGGACCGATGCTTGATATCGGAACCGGGACCGGAGAGGTCGCCTGCCGCTATCTCGACAACGGTGCCGACCGTCCGGTTGTGGTGAGCGACATCGCACACGAGATGACAATGGCGTCTCGGGCCAATACCGGGTCAGGTCTGGCGATAGACGGTGATGCCCAGGCGCTACCGTTCAGGGACGAGACATTCGGTCTTGTTCTCTCCTCGTCGGTTTTCCAGTGGGTCGAGGATCTTGATTCTGCGTTTGACGAGTGTCGTCGGATTTTGAAGCCGGGCGGGGTTTTCGCATTTGCCTTGTTTTGCGACGGGACCCTGCATGAACTCGGAAATGTCTTCAGGCAGGCGTTGAAGACGTGTCGTTCCGACTGGCCCGACCATTTTCAGCGCTTTCCCGTTCCGGACGAGGTCCGGTCCACGTTGGGAAATGCTCGGTTTCACACCGAAGCCTGCCGGGTCGAGATCGAGACGGAGTATCACCCGACGTTGCGCGATCTTATGGTCGGGCTCAAGAAAATCGGCGCTCAGAACGCCTCAAGCAAAAGACCCGTCGGATTCTTTCCGCGACGGGTCTTACAGGAAATGAACCGGCAATACCGGGAGATGTACGCTGACGCCCGTGGATTACCGGCAAGCTATGGTGTGTTTTACGGAATTGCCCAAAAGGTCCGTTAAAACCGTTCAGAAATTCAGGCGGCCATCTCCGGCATCCCGATCAGTGAGCTGACGATCGACTTGGCTTCCGGGTTGATCACCTTGTAGAAGACTTCAACGCCGTCTCGCCGTCCTTCAATGATCCCCTTGTTCTTCAAAAGGGCGAGGTGCTGTGACACCGTAGCCTGTGGCAGGCCGAGGCACTCCCAGATTTTCTTGACGTTGCAGCTTTCAGACATCAGCCCAGCGACGATCTTAAGCCGGACCGGGTGCCCGAGAACCTTGAGAATCTCTGCTTCCCGATCGAAACACATGCTTTTGTCAAAATCTTTTATTTCCATTGTTTGAAACCCTCCATCTC
>PKTZ01000018.1 GCA_002868925.1 Desulfuromonas sp.
GGGCTTTACTACAACCGGCTTCGCCACAGGTTTTGTTTCAACAACCGGCTTTGTATTTTTCGGCTTCGGTCGGTAGAAATTAAAAATATCGCGTTTATATCCCCCATACTTTCGTTTTTCAAAGTCAAGCAGGTCGAGTTGAACCGTCTGGGTGGAAACCGTCCGGTTCCCTGCTCCGGTTTGCTGGCGGGTTTCAGTTACCGCGCCCCTGTCCGGACTCTTTACAACCCTTTCCTGTTCTGGACTCGACCAGAAGGCATAAACCAGGGCAAGTACGAGAATGGCCAACAGGGCAAAAAGTATTTGTTTCTGTCTGTTCATTACCCGCTCGTCCGAAAATACGTGGTAAGTTTCAATTTGAGGCTCACATCGTCACCTTGTGGTGCACTACTCAATCCCATTTCGTCAATAGATACGATCCTGTCGCTCTGCTCGATATTGAAGGTGAATTTTTTGATCTGGTTGTAGTCTCCGGAAACTCCGAAATCAAGTTCATAGCTTAATAACGCCATCTCCTCAAGATTCTCTGGTTTATAGGAAATTCTGCCGATTTTAAGCCCGGACGATTCAGCCAAGGCAAAAATCTCACTAATCAACCCGGTCAATTCGTTTTTTGTCGGTATAGCCTCACGGAATTCTTTTAGTTCTTTGCTACCACGAGCAAAAACAACCAGCGGCGACTCGGTCAGTTTTCCACCCTGCTCCGCCTTGCGCACTTCACTCTGCTGACTTATATATTTTCGTTCAAGTTGGTCTGCCTCTTTTTCAACAACGTTGGTCAAATAGAAATAAACTGCCAAATTCATAACCAATAAAACTGCCAAGGCGATTGGAATCTTCCGATCAATCCTCCAGATGGCCTGCCACACCGTTTCACGCGCCATCAGAGCACCCCCAGTAATTCGATCGAAAAAGAGATTGCCGGTATCCCGCTAACTGTCTTCGTTTCAGCCTGGTCGAAAAGGAATACGTTTTCGTAATCATCCGATTCAATCAGGTTATCGAGAAAACGCTTCATGGCATCGACACCTTTGGCCAGAGCGGTCACCTTGATCGAACCGGTCTTATGGTCCGGAGCAATATTTAAGATACGGACATTCCCCGGCACAACCCGCTCAAGTTTGTCGAGTAGAGACGTCCAGCGGAAAGTGTCACGATGTAATATTTCATTAGCAACGGCGATTTCAGAAACTACTTGTTCGTATCGTGCTGCACTGTAGCCAGTAGCATCTCCACCTTGGGAGGCGATGATCTTCTCCTCAAGTTCAACCAATCGATCATTAGTGGTTTTAATCTGGTTATGCAAGCGGGCGTAGTACCCGGCATTCGACAACAAACCGATCAGAAGGATGATGGCACAGGCCACATAGCCCAGATAAAGAGCTTTTTTATTTATGAAGGCCCGGCTTGCCAAGTTTATGGAAAATTGCATCATCTTGTTATCTCTACATCAACCGCTCGGCGGCACCGATCGCGGTAACCAGAGAGCGGGATTGCCGCTCGGTCAGTGATAAAGGTTCGGCACTTAATTTTTCGATCGTCGGGTTGAGTGCCACCGGCTCATTGGCAAAAAGGTTCGACAGTGCGTCCTGCATCGTTTCCGTCCATTCCCAATTGGTGTGTAAATAAACGCTTGCTCGACTCAAACCGACCATCTTTTCGCCTTCACCGGCCAAAGAACGCCTGATTTCCCTGAAGACATCTTCGATATTGTTCCCGACAACCCTGGACCGATGAAAAGAGAGCATGTGATTCTGGTAGTATTGAAAATTGAGGTTGTTATCCTCAATCTGAATCAAGACAAAATTCTCCCCGGTATCGAATCGCGATCGATAGTAATTGAACAGTCCCATATTTCTGAAACCGATCATTTCGGCCCCATATCCAGCCTGGTTCAGGACTTCTTCATACTGTTCGAGAACATCTTTTGAAACCCCGGCCAAAAGAATCCGTTGGCGACCGCTTTCATCCCGGGACAGAATCTGGTAATCCAACTGCAACGGCACATCATCGGGAAGTTTATCACGCAATTGCCACTTCAAAACTTCGATCCCTTCGGCCTTTGATTTCAACACCGATTCGACGTCCACCAAGAACTGGATGCCGCTCTGTTCCGGCAGGGCGAGAGAAACCCGCTGTTCCCCCCCAGCCAGCGGATCGAGAACTTCGCGGATTCCCTCGATAAAAAGGTGGATATCATTAATATTCGGATTGCGGAACGAGGGAGTGAGTACTCCTTCGTCCAACCCGAGAAGACGCCCCCCGATAAGAGTGGCCGACTTGCGATGGTGCCGCAAGGCAACAGCGCGCATTGCCTGTGGTTGCAGATCCAGTCCGAGATAGGT
>PKTZ01000189.1 GCA_002868925.1 Desulfuromonas sp.
CTCTGCTTCATGCCGGGAGTGACGCCGGACCAGAAGATCGCGGCCGAAAGAATGATCATCCAGCGTCTGCCCGATGTTGAACTCGGAAGCAAGATGACCCTGTCACGGCGTGCGACAGCCGATGTGGTCGGCGCCATCCTCAGAGAGGGCGACTCCCGCCTGACCCCGGCCTGCCTCGACAATCCGCGGCTCAAGGAGGTCGCGATCCTGCAGTTCCTCAACAGCTCACGGGCCCGGGCCGCGACTATCTCGATCATAGCCCGCCACGAAAAATGGAAGAACCGGCCGAACTTACGGATGGCGATCCTGAAAAACCGCAACACTCCCGATATCTGGTACACCCTGTTTTTGCCGAAGTTGAAAACCGCCGACATGAACAATCTGCTCATGTCGCGCCGTCTGAAACCACAACAGAAAAAGCTGGTCCAGCAGGAGCTGAAAAAAAGGTGTTTATAACGGATTACAAGTGCGGGGTCAGCGTTCGATACGCCGCCCCGCCCTGCGCCAGGCGTACATGTGCCCCTGCAACAACTCGTGCCTCCTGAATCCTCGCAGTTGCAACATTCCACGCGCCAGAACGGCGCGGGGCCCATGCTCGCAATAAAGAACGAGCTGCGACTTCCTGCCCCCGGGGATTGTTGTGGTTTTGAATAATACCTGCCAGAACGGCAGGTGGATAGCACCGGGCAGATGTCCGCTTCGATACTCGAAACCGGAGCGGACATCGAGAATGATCGGGCAGTCGACGCCGTTCAGCAAAGCGTTCAATTGATCAGGTCGCATCACCGGCCTCAGTCAGCCGCCAGGAAATCCTTTGCTTCCTCGACCGTATCGAACAGGTGGAACTCGCGCTTGCTGAACATCTTGACCGTATTCAGAACGACCTTGTAAAGCCCGGTAATCCCGACTACTGCGGCCTTGTCGACGTAGGGAGCGTTCCCTTGGGTCAAGTCTTTCAATTTGCCGATGACATTCGAATCGAAGCTTCCGCCGCCGGCAACTGTCAGGGTACGTACCGACTGCTCCGGACGGGTACGAACCTGGCGCGCACATTCATCGATCACCTCGACGATTTCGTCCGGGCTACAATCGCTACAGTCAAGAAGATAGATCTCTCTGCCTTTGTGTTCGATAAAACAGGAACGTTCCATTCTGCCCTCCTTCGCAAATGTCATTACGAAGTTAAAAAAAACAATTTCATAGGATCATCTTAAAAGCCGTGACCAGTTAGCGGCTTAACATATTCTTGATTTTTGATATAGTATCTTTTTTCTCTCTCAAATAAAAGGAGGTATCTTAAATGCCGGATATCAAAGGAACCCGTACCGAACAGGCCTTGCTGGCCGCTTTTGCAGGAGAATCTCAGGCACGCAGCCGCTACACCTACTACGCCAGCGTTGCCCGCAAGGAAGGTTATCGGCAGATCGAGGAACTATTCCTCGAAACTGCCGATAACGAGCTGCAACACGCCAAGCGTTTTTTTAAGTTTCTCGAAGGCGGGATGGTCGAAATCACTGCGGCTTATCCGGCCGGGGTAATCGGCAATACCGTACAGAATCTGAAAGCGGCAGCCGATGGTGAAAAGGAAGAATGGGAAGCACTCTATCCGGACGCAGCGGCGGTCGCCGAAGAAGAAGGATTCCCCGAGGTCGCCTCTGCGTTCCGCAACATCGCCAAGGTCGAAGCCAAGCACGAAGCCCGCTACCGCAAACTACTGGCCAACATCGAAAACGGCCAGGTTTTCAAAAAGGAAACCCCGGTTGCATGGAAGTGCCGCAACTGCGGTTTCGTCCACGAAGGGACCCAGGCCCCCGACATGTGTCCGGCCTGTGCCCACCCGCAGGAGCACTTCGAGCTCTTCGTCGAAACCTACTGAAGTCTCAATTAAAAGAGCCGGTTCATTTTTGAACCGGCTCTTTTAATTTACAGCTTCAATACCAACCATGTCTTTCAAATACCTGCCTCGCCTCTTCTGTTTTGAGAAAATCGATAAAGGCCCTTGCTTCCCGTGGATTTTCAGTATGATTGGTTAATGCCAACGGTGTGTACCGGGCACTCCCCTCTCCCGGAATTTCAACAAAATCAGATTTGTCACGCAACACATAATACCACGACTTATAAGTGACCCACGCGTCAACGTCCTGATCTGACAACCAGATATCAGCCCCCTGCCTTCCAGTATAGGCAAATCGATGAAAGCTGGTTGCCATTCCATCATCCAGACCATTCAAATGCCTCATATTCTCTAATTTCACATCAAGAACAACAACACCTTTCTGCAAATCTTGAACTTGTTCAAGTTGAAGAGGATTCCCTTTCCGAACCAAGATACCGATACGGCGTGGGTGAAGTTTTTCAAATGTTGACATATCGAGCACATCAGGATTTTTATCGTGAAATTGATCCAGCATATACTCGGCTCCGCCGTAGTATATATCTCCGTCCACACGAACTTTTCTTTCAAGTTGATGGGGCAGAGCCTTTATGATGGAAATCTCCACGTCGCTTTTCTGTTCAAACAAATCAGCACATTCAGAAAGAGCACGATGCGGACCGCCTGGACCATATACTCGAACAATTTTTTCTTGTTCTGCATGCGTGACCATCGGTGCAACAAGCAATAAAACGACCAGAGATATTCGTAGACACTTCATTGGAAAATCCCTCCTGCTTTGTTTCTACAATTCACATTAAAACCAAAAAAAATCAAAGGATTCCGTGTTTTGACAAACTGATGCAATCAATGACAATTTAAATTTATCCGCAAATCCAAGCACTTCTGAATCGATTGTTTTTACAGCCTTTATGGGATGCAAACACCGCTCCAAGATTAACTATTTCTAATTTCGATCGCATTAGGACTGCTCTTTGATTCCTAAGTTGCAAAGAGTTTTTTGAACAAAAAAAGGGGCGGATTTCTCCGCCCCTTTTTCGGTTATTATTTACGTAACAATCAATCCAGAACAACCAGAAGATCTCCCTGGTCGATCTGAGCACCTTCGGTAAACAGGACTTCCTTAACCACCCCGTCCCGCTTGCATTTGACGTTGGTCTCCATCTTCATCGCCTCGGTTGTCAGCAGGGTATCCCCCTCCTTGACCTCGTCGCCGACATCAATAAGCAGCTTGAACACCTTGCCCGGCATCGGCGCGCCGATCTGTTTCGTATCGCCGGGGTCGGCCTTCTCGTGGCTCACCTCGTCGGTTTCAACCGACGTATCCTTGACCATTACCTGGCGCGGTTCGCCGTTGAGCTCGAAGTAGATGTTACGGGTGCCATCCTCGTGAACCTTGCCGATGGCGTTGAGTTTGACGATCAGGGTCTTGCCAGCCTCGATATCGATGGTCACCTCGTCGCCGACATCGAGCCCGTAGAAGAATACCGGGGTCGGCATGAAGGAGGTATCACTGTACTCCTGGCGGTGCCGATCGAATTCTTCGAACACGCCGGGATAAAGAACTGCCGAAAGCACATCGCGGTCTGAAACCTTGTGCTCCAGCTTCTTCTCCAGCTCGTCCTTCTTGGCGGCAAAGTCAACAGGCTCGAGCAGCTCTCCCGGTCGGCAGCTCAGAGGCTGTTCCCCCTTGAGGATGATCTCCTGCAGTTTTTTCGGGAAGCCGCCGTACGGCTGACCGATCATCCCCTTGAAGAAATCGACCACGCCCTGCGGGAACGCGAGTTCCTCGCCCCGTTCAAAGACATCCTCCGGTTCGAGATTATTCTGCACCATGAACATCGCCATGTCGCCGACGATCTTCGATGACGGGGTCACCTTGACCAGGTCGCCGAACATGTCGTTGACCTTGCGGTACATCTCCTTGCATTCTTCCCAGCGATGGCCGAGACCGAGCCCTTCGACCTGCGGCTTATAGTTGGAGTATTGGCCGCCCGGGATTTCGTGGTAGTAGACCTGGGCAGTTCCGCTACGCAGTTCCGATTCAAACGGCGCATAGTATGTACGGACCGTCTCCCAGTAGTTGGCAAGTTTCTGCAGACCCTCCTGATCGAGTTGCGGATCCCAGATACTCCCTTCCAGAGTCGAGAGCAGAGCATTCATATTCGGCTGCGCAGTCAAGCCTGAAACCGATGAGAGTGCCGCGTCGACGATGTCACACCCGGCCTGGGCAGCCATCATCAGCATCGACCCGCCGTTGCTCGAGGTATCGTGGGTGTGCAGATGGATCGGAATTCCGATCTCGTTTTTAAGCGCCTTGATCAATTTCTCGGCGGCAAACGGCTTGAGCAGACCTGCCATATCCTTGATTGCCAGGATATGAGCACCCATCGATTCCAGTTCCTTGGCCAGATCGACGTAATACTGCAACGGATACTTATCCCGTTTCTTATCGAGGATATCACCGGTGTAACACATTGATGCCTCGCAAACCGAGTTGGTCCGCTCGCGCACTGCCTCCATGGCAACCCGCATACCCTTGGTCCAGTTCAGGGAGTCGAAAATGCGGAAAACATCGATCCCGCTCTCGGCTGCCTTGACCGTAAACTCCTGGACAACGTTGTCGGGATAGTTGGTGTAGCCGACAGCGTTGGAACCACGCAACAGCATCTGGAACAGTATATTCGGTACCTTCTTGCGCAGGCGATCGAGGCGCTCCCATGGATCCTCGTTAAGGAAGCGCATCGAGACGTCATAAGTTGCCCCACCCCACATCTCAAGGGAAAACAGCCCACCGCCGAGATGCGCTGTCGCCTCGGCGACACGATCGAGGTCGAAAGTACGGAAACGGGTCGCCATGAGCGACTGGTGGGCATCGCGCATGGTGGTATCGGTGATCAGCAACTGCTTGTGTTGACGCGCCCACTTGGCGAGCCCTTCCGGCCCCTTTTCCCGAAGGATATCTCGGGTACCGCGCGGATGTGCCTGTCCGTAGGGGACCTCCGGCACCTCCGGCTCGCGCAGGTCCTTGAAGTGCAGTCTCTTTTCCGGAACGATGCCGGGGTAGCCGTTGACCGTGGTGTGACCGATGAACGACAGGATTTTGTTGGCGCGGTCCTTCTTGACCGGAATCTCAAAAACTTCCGGATGGCTGTCGAGGAACGAAGTGTCGCACTTCCCTTCAAGGAAGACCGGATGTGTCATCACCCTCTCGAGGAAGCCGATATTGGTCTTGACGCCGCGGATGCGGAACTCCTGCAGAGCCCGATGCATGGTCCGCGCCGCGTCGCTGAAGGTGAGTCCCCAGGTCGAAATCTTGACCAGCAAGGAGTCGTAATGCGGCGTGATCACCGCCCCGGCGTAACCGGCCGCGGCATCGAGGCGAACCCCGAAACCGGCCGCGGTCCGGTAGGCCTTGATCGTCCCGAAATCGGGAGCGAAGCTGTTCTTCGGATCTTCGGTGGTGATCCGCGACTGGATGGCGTAACCGCGCAGCTCGATATCCTTCTGGCTCTTGATACCGATTTCCGGATCGGAGAGCTTGTGCCCCTCGGCGATGCGGATCTGTGCCTGCACCAGGTTACGCATCGTCACCAGTTCGGTAACGGTATGCTCGACCTGGATGCGCGGGTTAACCTCGATAAAGTAAAAATCGCCATTTTTGTCCATCAAAAACTCGATGGTACCGGCATTACGATACTTGACCGCACTGGCGATCTGCAGCGCATAACCACACAGCTCTTCCCGCTTTTTCTTGTTGAGATAAAGCGACGGGGCGATCTCGATCACCTTCTGGTGACGACGTTGAATCGAGCAGTCGCGCTCGTAGAAATGGACCAGGTTACCGTAAGCGTCGCCGAGAATCTGCACCTCAACATGCTTCGGTTGTTCGAGATATTTTTCGAGGAAGATGGCGGCGTTACCGAAGGCGGCCTCCGCTTCGGAAGCGGCGCTCTTCATCCCCTCGATCAATTCCTTTTGACTATAAGCGACCCGCATGCCGCGACCGCCGCCACCGGCGCTCGCCTTAACAATGATCGGGTAACCGGCCTCCTTGGCAAAGATCAGAGCATCTTCTTCGCTGGAAATCGGCTTGGGCGTTCCCGGAACGACCGGCACCCCGGCGGCAATTGCCACTTCACGTCCGGCGACCTTGTCGCCGAGGCCACGCATGATCTCCGGTGTCGGCCCGATAAAGGCGATGCCGGCCCGCTCGCACGCTTCGGCGAACTCGGCGTTCTCGGACAAAAACCCGTAGCCGGGATGGATCGCATCGACATCCTTCTTGCGGGCCAGGTCGATAATTTCATCGATACTGAGATAGGCGTCGATCGGCCCCTTGCCCTTGCCGATCAGGTAGGCCTCGTCCGCCTTGTAGCGGTGCAGAGACAGGCGATCCTGCTCAGAGTAGATGGCGACCGTACTGATACCGAGCTCGGTACAGGCCCGGAAAATCCGGATGGCAATCTCGCCCCGGTTCGCCGCCATGATCTTCTTGAACTTCTTTACAGCCATGAAACCTCCTCCAAAAAGCGGTTGTTGCTTATTAAGCCGGCCAGATCGGCATGATCAACAATTCCATCCCCGCTGGAACCTTACGACCTTCAGCCTGACCAAAATTCCCCGAAAAAAATTTAGTCTAAATGAATTTAATTAATAAAATTAACAACTTACACGATTCTAAAGTGGTGCACATCTAAGCAAAATATCGCGTATATTGTCAAGATAAAATATCGTTCTATTTTATAAGCTCGCGGAATTACGCAGCTTTTTCTACCTTGATTCA
>PKTZ01000191.1 GCA_002868925.1 Desulfuromonas sp.
GCTCCTTTGACCGGGAAGTCTAGGTGGCATAGATGCTACCGCAGCTTGCTCACTTAAACTACCCCTGCAAAGTTGCACTTACAACTTGAACCCGGGAGGTATAATAGTCGATGTTGCCGATTGATTTGATTTTTTTGAAGTTTTTGGCTATAAAAGAATCGTTATGTGCTAGCAAGCCCTCCCAAAAAGGCCCCTTCAGGTGGCCGTCATGATGTCTTTGCCGATGGATTCGACAGGATAAGTTTATCCATCGACAGCAGATTCCACTTAAATGAACTAGCTAAAGAATCAATGAATCGGATCAGAGTGTCCGATTCATGAAAAGGATATCGTTATGTCTATTTATACAACTCTAAAAAAGGCAAGTACCCGCCCGTTACCTTTTGAACACTACACTGCGAAAGATTTGTGGAATGATCCACACATTTCAGAGCAAATGCTGCAATACCATTTAAGCCCCGACCTGGATCTGGCTTCACGCAACCCGGAGTTTATCGACCGTTCAGTTGCATGGATGGCAAAAAGGTGCGGTATCACTCCGGGTAAAACCGTTGCCGATTTCGGATGTGGCCCCGGCCTGTATGCTGAACGCTTTGCAAAGCTTGGAGTCCAGGTCGTCGGGATCGATTTTTCTGAAAGCTCGATCGCTTATGCCCGGTCAGAGGCGGCCGAAAAAGACCTGCCGATCGACTACCGCTGCCTCAATTATCTCGATTACGACAGCAATGAGAAATTTGATCTGATCACGATGATCTTTTGTGACTTTTGCGTATTGAGTCCGGTACAACGCAGCAGGCTGCTTTCGATATTCCACCGGTGCTTGAAGGATGACGGATTGCTGGTCCTCGATCTGTTTTCACAGCACGGCTTTGAACAACAAAAGGAATGCTCGGTTTACGAACGAAACCAGCTAAACGGTTTCTGGGCAAAAGAGGATTATTACTGCCTGCAGAACACCTTCAAGTACGAACAGGAGAAGCTGCTTCTCAATAAGTTCACGGTGATTACCGAGAATGACGACGTGCGGGAAGTCTACAATTGGCTGCAAAGCTTCACCCCGGAAACGGTTCGTGCTGAGTTCGCCCGGAGCGGCCTTGAGGTTGTCGATTGTTATGGCAATGTCGCCGGTGACGACTATTCGCAAAACTCAGGCGAGATTGCCGTTGTTGTTCGCAAGAAACGCTAACAAGGTCTGTCGTGTTTTCTGAAGAGCGATCTCTTCAGGCGACGTCGAACGAAAAGAGCCATCTTCGCAGGAAGATGGCTCTTATTTGTGGGGCGTTACACAATCTTTATCCGCCTTTTATTCCGACTTTATCTCGCCTTGTTAGGATGCCTATACCTAAAAAAGCTGCCAACCGAAAATGAGGCTTAATTTAAGCAGAAGGAGATTTAAGATGAAAACAGTAGCGAAAGGATTATTGTTCACCGCTTTGTTGTTCCTGTCCGTGTCAACGGCTTTCGCAGATAAGGGCTTCCGCGTTAACGGTGCGATCTGGGCTCACAACGACTTGTACGATACTGTTATTACCGATACCGCCTTTCACCTGCCGCCGGTGCAGACGACCGACACTCTCTACAACTTTTCGATGAGCGGCCTGGGTGGACAGCGTGCGGTCTCAGAAAGCGCACCGAGCGACCGTAACTTCAACGGTGGCCGCTGGGCGGTCAAGCTGGCTATTTTTACCGAGCTGGGTAAGTCGGTGCATGATCCGGATGGAGACGGCATCGTCAACTTCGAATTGACCAACGCCGAGGCGGTTCTTGATCATCTAGCACTTGGTCATCTCGAGATCATCGATACCGCCATCTACTTCGAGTGTCCGTTACTGCCGTCAAGGTAAGACAACTCAGTGGAAAAGGTGAAAAGAAAAAGCCGTTAACACTTACGTCAACGGCTTTTTTAATCTGTCATTTCATAGTGGAGTTAATAAATCTTTCCACCCATATACCAGTCGTATTTGAGAGGATCGATCCCCCCTTTTTTCATCAGCCAGAGGGAGAACATCAACGTATCTTCATGGAAGAGGCGCATGCTGGCAGCGCCGAACTCATTCCTGCTCTGCATTGCCGCCGAGATGATCGCTTCTTTCTCCGCTTTGTTGAAAGATTTCGATGCGGTCAAAACGTTGTCGGGATTGCCGTTTTTCGAGCAGCCGACGATATTGTAAGACGTCATCCCCGGGAATTTACCCTTATTTATCTCCCACCACCAGTTTTTAACCACTGCGGCTTCGGCACCTCCGGCAGCAACCGCTTTGAGAGCGGCATGATGGCTTGAGGTTCCGATAGCGGCTTTGCCGCCGGTCGCCGCTTTTGCCGTCGACTCGCCCGAAGACGCCCCAATCGCAAAAGAGATTTTTGACGGAGTATTTTTCAGGATCGCTTCAGGGTCTTTGCCTTCGGGATAAACCAGAACCCCGCAATAGAGTTCTTTGCCGTTGACGCTCTGCACAAGGGCTGATCCCAGCCCACGGGCTTTGATGATCGCCTGGACGAAAGAACCGACATAGACCAGATTTTTATCTTCCGTGGAAAAGGCCGTAAGTATTTCCGGATAGCTCTTGGCGATGCGGGGAGAAATCTCCAGACCAGAACGACTGGATAGGGCCCTTGAAATTTCCTCGGCTTTTTCGACCTTGCTGCTCCAGCTCGGGGGGAACCAGCAGTTGATGGTTTCTGCGGAAATGGATTTAGCAGGGGAGAGGATGAACAGGCTGATGGAGATGACCAGGATTAAACTTCTTTTCATACCGTACACAACAGACTCCTTGTAAAATAGATCTGCCCCTCCCTAACCGTTATTAGCGTATAAAAATAAACGCCATTTAATTACCACAAATTAACCCTTAAGTCACTGTTTTATAGTATTTTTTTTGAGTCGATCCTAATGTCCTGATATCATTATAAAAAAAGGGGGGGGTAATAAGAATAAGACAAACTACTCAACCTTTATCCCCAACTGCTCCGCCCGTTTTTTCCAGCGTTTTCGTGCCAGCGCCTGCATATCTTCCACGGCATCAAACTCATCGACTATTTCAAAACCGATAAGTGTCTCAAGGACATCCTCGAGAGTCAGGATGCCTGAAAAGCCCCCATACTCGTCAACCACCATCATAATATGAACCTGTTCCTTCAAAAAGCGGTCGAAAGCGCGAGACAGGTTCGTTTGCTCCGGTAGTTTCGGGATATCGCGGACGAAGCTGCTGACTGGTTCATGCCGCTGATTGCGGGCCTGCGCCAACAACAGGTCGCTGCGAAGCACGAACCCGATAATGTTCTCGGGGTCTTCTTTGTATAGTGGGATTCTGGAAAAAGAGATCTCATTGAATTTTTCGAAATAATCTCCAACGGTGGTTTCCTGCGGCATTGTAAAAACAACAGTTCGTGGTGTCATAGCGGCTTTGGCCGCGGTCTCGGTAAGCTTGAGCAGGTTCTGCATGATCTTCGATTCTTTTCCGGCGAGAGCGCCTTCATGCCTGCTTATTTCGGCGAGGGCGGCAAATTCCTCACGATTCATTCCCCTGAGGGTTGGTCCTTCGGTCAGGTTTTTTGTCAGAACTTCAGTCATTTTGACAAAAGGATAGAGGAGCCAGATCAGAACCTTCAGGAGATAGGCTGTTGCCGGGGCAAGATTACGCCAGTAGTGGGCCCCGATTGTTTTCGGAATGATTTCGGAAAAGATCAGGATCAGGAATGTCAATACTGCCGAGGCAATACCTACGGAATTGCTGCCAAAAACGATTGCAGCCTGGGCGCCGGCACCGGCGGCCCCGACGGTATGTGCGATGGTGTTGAGGGTCAATATCGCTGCCAGCGGTTTATTGATGTCATGTTTAAGGGCATACAAAATCTTTGCACATGATCTGTTCTGCGATTCGAGAAGGGCAATATATGATACGGTCACACTGAGCAGGACGGCTTCGGCGATTGAGCAGAGAAACGAAAAGAGCAGGGCAATTAGAATATAGAGAATGAGTAAAAACATAGTATGTTCTTGTTGGTTATTGGATTATTCATCCAATTATAACCGAGATTCTTATTTTACCAGCACGTTACTGATTTCCCCGGAGACGAAAAATTGCCCGAAGGATCGTAAGTGAAAGAGTTCTACTCCTTTTGTTTGCGGATTGAGAGTCATCGCAGGTTCGGAAATGGATAGTTAAATGGTTGGAGCCTAGAAATAAACGTTTTGATAGAAACTTGAGAAAAGGGTGTTAAAATATTGGAAAAAGTGAGTTTTACTTACTCGATCAGATAATTATCTTCGTAGCGTTTTGCCCGGGGTAAACTATGATATTTCTTACGACAAGTATGAGGCGTTTTTTTCAGGACGACGAAGGTGCAACGGCTGTTGAATACGGAGTGATGATCGCGTTGATTATCGCTGCGGTCATCGCCATTGTCATCCTGCTCGGCGACCAGATCCAAGAAGCTTTCGAGAGCTTCAGTGATGAGTTGGCGGAACTGGGAATCACCGGCGGCGGTTGATGGTGGTTCGCTGCGGCTGTGGGGTGATGTCGATCAACTCTGGTCGACATCGCGCCCGAAGTTGTGAAACTCGCCCAGGTTGCTGAATTCACCCCATTCGAGATATTCGTTCGGCGCGTTGACGAAGTTGAAGGCTCCCTCGATTTCTTCCAGTTCGTGTTTTTCTTCGCCGGCAATTTTCTGCAATAATTCTTTTACTTCCGGGTTCTTTTCTGTGCGGATCGCTTTTTCGTATCCGTCGACTATACTCTGCTCGGCCTCCAATGCCAGACGGTAAGCCTCGATGTCGTCTCCGGGGTGGAGAGCCTCTTCCTCCCTGATCAGGCGTTTGAAAATGTTTCCCTGATCGTTCAGGGTGGATGAGTCGTACTTGATGTAAGAGGTGTTTTCGTCCTTCAGTTTCCGGATAAAGCCGAGCAGCTTTATTTCGTCGCTTGCCAGCTTGGAAAATATCTTTTTGATCCCCGCAAGTCGGGACAGGGCCGACATGTCGAGATAGAAGCGTAGACCGCTCTGACTGATTTGCGAGGCAAAATCAAGAACGTTCATTGTTTTCACCTTTCGCCTGTAATCTTCTCTTAATTTCCATTATAACCTGACGTCCAGATAAAAAGGGGGGCTATTTCAGCGCGATTTTTATGTCATAGCTTGCAGCGTTGCCACAATCTCCTATAGTTGAAGGCAGGTGGTCATGTTGACCTTTTTCAAGAGGAGGAGATATGTACGACGACTCGCGAAAAGCGGTGGCGATCGGTATCAACCATGTCGCGCTGGAGGTTGGCGATATCGACGAGGCGCTCGATTTTTACGGCTCGATTATCGAGTTCAAGCTGCGCGGCCGCCACGGCCGGATGGCCTTTATCGATCTCGGCGACCAATTCATCAATCTCAGCGAAGGGCGCAGCCAGACAGACGACACGCAACGCCATTTCGGGCTGGTGGTCGATGATCGCGAGGCGATGCGGCGCGCCGTTGAGAAGAGCGGCTGTAAGATCCTGTCGAGCCCGTTCGCCGGCGGACTCGATTTTCTCGATCCCTGGGGGAATCATCTCCAGGTGGTGGAGTACAAATCGATCCAGTTTTTGAAAACACCGGAGGTTCTGGGCGCCATGGGTCAGGAGCATCTTGAGAAGTGCGAAGAAGCACTGGAGGAGTTGCAGGCCAAGGGGATGGCGCCGGATGATTAAGTGAAAAACAGATCGGAAACAAAGCCCCGCCGAGGAATCGACGGGGCTTTGCTGTGAGATGGTCTGATGCTCTATCTATTCTTCTTCCATGTTCGTTCAAGGAAGCGGTCGCGACCGGAGGCGTTTCGATAGAGATTGTAGCGGAGGCTGCATTTTTTGGAGTAATCCTGGTGGTACTCCTCGGCCGGGTAGAAGGTGGTGGCGGCGACGATCTCGGTGACGATCGGCTCGTCGAAAAGCCCCGATTGTTCGAGCTGCCGTTTCGAATCTTCGGCCTGTTCCTTTTGCTCGGCGTCGGTGTAGAATATGGCTGAGCGGTACTGGCTGCCCCGGTCGACGAACTGGCCACCATCGTCGGTCGGGTCGATGTTTTGCCAGAACAGGTCGAGCAGTTTCCGGTAGTCGACCCGTTGCGGGTCGTAGCTGATCTCGATCGCCTCGGCGTGGCCGGTCTGTCCCGAGCAGACCTGCTGATAGGTCGGGTTCTCGGTTTCGCCGCCGATATAGCCCGAGACCACGGCGAGGACCCCGTCCAGTTCCTTGAATGGCGGCTCCATGCACCAGAAACAGCCGCCGGCGAAGATGGCACGGGCGGTTGTCGGTTGCGTTTCCATTAAACTCTCCTTTTTATTATTGCTCTGTGCCCCGTATCTAACGGGACATCTGTTGCGCCGGTTCCCTGTTGATGCTGTGTTCCTGGGTGCTGACGTAGGTGTCGGCGTCCTTGAGCCAGTTTTCGAGCTCGGTCAGCGTAGTTTTGCTCGGGTCGTAAACAACCCGGTCAACTTCGCGCGGCCCGCTCCAACCACGCTCGACCGAAATAATGCCAGGCTTGCCGGAAAGGGCACTGGCGCCGACGTCGTAACAGTGGACGACGAAGGTCGCTTTCGCCATCCCCGGCGGGACTTTCGATTCCGCACAGGCTA
>PKTZ01000114.1 GCA_002868925.1 Desulfuromonas sp.
GTAGATCGGGATCCATTCGCTCTCCGCAGGCCAGGCATGTGATGTGTTGACAGTCAGGATGAGAGATGAGAGGAGAAATGCGAGTGTGATAATTATCCGGGAAAAAAATGTAGAATCGGTTTGGCAGGGGCGACTATTGCCGACCAGTGAGTGCTTCACAACACTAAAGTGTTGTGAAAAATAGACAAGAAATGTCGCGATGTGGCTGAATATTGGCAACTTTTGCATACCCCCGGCACAAAAAAGGCCCGAATTCTCTGCCGAATACGGGCGCTCACATCTTCGACCGGCGGGTTCCCCTCCAAGTCGATATCTTGATGGTCATGCCCCCTCTTCGGCGGCCAGGCTACCCGTAATTTACTGGTGAATACGGGCCCTTAGCTCTGCGTCCCCGGGTTGCCCCGGGTTTGCTCTTATCGGAGAGGCTTTCTTTTTTTAACTTATTTCGATTCGTTCTCCCGGCGAAAACTTGTTTTATTTGTAAGTATTTGCATGTATTACAATAGCGGTCATCTATTAAGGCAAATATTTAAAATTGCACGTAATATGCCAATGATTCGAGAGCGAAACAGGATGTTAGATATGGAATGGGTAGGTATACGAACTTGAGAAAAGAAAAGGGCCTTTCCAAAACCGGAAAGGCCCTTTCATTGTTACGGTAAAACCGGGACGTAATCTTATTCGCAAAGATCGATTTTGATATCCCAGTTCTTGATGCGCATGGTGCCGTTTTCGGCCATGTTCTGCTGCATCTTGAAGGCGCGATCGAACAGCTGCGGCTCGTGACCGATACCCTTGGCGATGCACTCTTTGGTCGCCATTTCGAGGTAGTCGGTGAGGATCGGCTTGTACTCGGGGTGAGCACATTTCTCGATGATGAGCTTGGCACGCTCTTTCGGAGCAACGCCACGCAGGTCGGCCAGACCCTGCTCGGTAACCAGTACATCGAGGTCGTGCTCGGTGTGGTCGATATGCGGAGCCTTCGGTACGACGCAGGTGATACCGAGCGGATCGGTCTTGCTCGGACGGGTCGACGGGCTGTGCATGATCTTCAGGAAGCCGTTACGCAGGTAATCGCCGGAACCGCCGAGGCCGTTGATCATCCGGGTGCCGCCGACCAGGGTCGAGTTGGCGTGAGCGTAGATGTCAAATTCGACCGGGGTGTTCATAGCGATGACGCCGAGACGACGGATCGGCTCAGGGGCGTTAGCGATAGACAGCGGGCGCATAACGACCTTGTCTGCATACTTGTCCCAGTTGTCGAAGAAGCGCGGGAAGCCCGGATCTTCGGAGAGGGAGAGCGAGCAGGCTGATGCGAAGTTCAGGTTACCACCGTCGATGAAGTCGAGCATGGTGTCCTGGAGAACCTCGGTGTAAACTGACAGGTTCGAGAACGGACCCTTGGCCAGGCCACCGACAACAGCGTTGGCGATCGAGCCGACGCCCGACTGCAGCGGCAGCAGGTTTTCCGGCAGACGACCACGCTTCACTTCGTGAGCGAAGAAGTCCATGATGTGACCGGCGATTGCTTCGGAGGTGTCGTCCATGTCGGCGAAGGCGCGACCCTTGTCGCGGTTCTTCGACTCGACTACGGCAACGACTTTATCCATATCGCAGGGGACATAAGGGGTACCGATACGGCTGTCGGCTGAAGTAATCAGGAACGGAGCACGATGCGGCGGCTTCTGCTGCATGTGAATGTCGTGCATCCCTTCGAAGGAAGGCTGTCCGGTGTTGACTTCGAGGATGATCTTGTCGCAGAGGCCGATTGCCTCGGCAACGATACCGCAGGAAGAGGTCAGGGCGAGACCACCGTCTTCGGTGACAGCCGAAACTTCGAAAATACCGATGTCGTAGCGGCCGTTCTCGGTGTAGAAGCCATAGCTGATGTCCTGAGCAAAGTGACCGAGGTGCTTGTCACCCATGCGGATCTTGCCGGCGTTGATGCCCTTGGCGATGTTCTTACCGGTCTGGTAAGGCCAGCGGCGATCGATCATGTCGAGGGTGGCCCAGCGATCTTCGGTCTCGGCGCCGACCGAGGCACCGATGAAGAGGTTGAACTTGAGCTGGCCCTGCAGGTTGTTCTGCTCGACATGGTCAGCCAGGGCGATCGGAACCGCCTTCGGGTAACCGGCCGGGGTAAAACCGGACCATACCAGGTTCATGCCGTTTTTGAAGAACCCAATGGTGTCCTCAGGCTTCATGACCTTGTTGAGCAAGGACTTGCGACGAACGCGACTTTCGAGTGTACCGAAATCAGACATCTCTCTCCTCCTGATTAATTTTTTTCGGAATTAAAACAACAACTGTTTTTATTCCGATCAGTAGAAATGGGGAACTAAATAAAACGATGTCGGTTATTTGTTCCGACGGACAAAACTTCTTTAGATTACAGCTAGCTAGGGAATAACCCCAAAATAAAAAGAGCCAAGGTGAAAACAGCAGGTCGGAACCCTGACTTTTCATTTTAAAATCCCGTTATAGGATGCAGACTTTTATATCAACGGCACTCGGGACAAGTCAAGAAAAATCAGCCCGGATTAATAATAATGAACAGTTCTGGTAACCCGGCCTGAACGGCATGGACAGGGATGTGAAAATGGCGGGGATGTGGCGATGATCAGAAGTAATTGCTGAGCGATTTCTTCGCTTTCTTGATGTACTTGCTGTCGGGATAGTTGGCGTACAGGTTATTGAACGATTCGACCGCCTTGGTCTTGTCCTCTTTTTGCAGGTACGCTTCGCCGAGCAGGTAGTAGAGCTGTTCCCGGGTCGTGAAGTCGGGGTAGTCGGCGAGGACGGCCTCGAGGCGCATGATCGCGGCGTCTGCCTTGTCGGTCCGGACATAGAAACGGCCGACCAGAACTTCATGCTGGGCCAGGCGGTTTCGGCAGAAGTGGATATAGTCCTCGACTTCGACTTTTTGACTGGTTTCAGGATAGAGCTTCAAAAGATTGCGGAAAGTGACGATGGTGTTGTGGGTCGCCGTCTGGTCGCGGTTGGCCGGCAGGACCTGTTTGTAGTAGGACATGCCGAGGTAATAGAGAACCCTCTGGCCATGGTCGCTGTCGGGGTGGTTCTTCAGAAACGATTCGTAGGTCGCTGCCGCCTCGACATACATTTCGGCAAGGTAATAGGCCTCGGCGATCTTCAGCTCGGCCAGGATGTTCAACTCGGGGGAGTAATAGCTGTCACGCACCCGCTCCCATGAGGCAACAGCATCTTCGTAGAGCTCCCTTTCGAACAGGCGTTCTCCCTCCTGGAAGTAGTAGGCGGCGCTCCGGGTCGGCGGCAGTTGCTGGGTGCCGCAGGCGGAGAGGAGGAGGGCAGTCAGGAGGAAAATAATTGATGTTCTCATGTTGTTGGTCCTGTTCGAAAAAAGAATGGTCTGCACGTTAAGTGAAGAGCTTCTTTTTGTCAATCTTTTAGCTTGCCAGCCGCTCCTTCAACTTACGCAGGGCGTTCTGCTCGATCTGGCGGACCCGCTCCCGGCTGATATCGAAACGCTCGGCGAGAACCTGCAGGGTTTGCGGCTCGTCGGCCAGAATCCGGTCCCGGATGATCTCTTGTTCCCGCTCGTTCAAGATTTCGAGGGCCGACCGGACCTGCCGGCTCTGGAGCGTCTGCTCTTCTTTTTCGAGCAGCAGCTCTTCCTGGCTGCTCCGGTCGTCGGCCAGGCTGTCACCGAGACTGTAGTCGTCCCCTTCGAACAGCTCGACATCAAGGGAGCTGTCCCGTCCCGACATGCGGACGGTCATCTCCTCGACCACGTCATCATCGACGTCGAGCTCGGCGGCGATCGCTTCCGTATCTTCGTTCCCGGTCAGGTTGCGGAGCACTTTTTTAGTCTGGTTCAGTTTGAAGAAGAGCTTCTTTTGGGCCTGGGTGGTGCCGATCTTGACCAGCGACCAGCTCTTGATGATGAAGTTCTGGATGTAGGCCCGGATCCACCAGACGGCGTAGGTGATGAGGCGGATGCCGCGGGACGGGTCGAACTTGCGGACCGCCAGCATCAAACCGATATTCCCTTCCTGGACCAGGTCCTGGATGCGCAGGCCATACTGGCGGTAATCGTTGGCGACCTTGACCACGAACCGCAGGTTGGCACAGATCAGCTTGTGCGCCGCCGCCAGGTCGTTCTCTTCCCGGTACTGTTTGGCCAGCTCCTGTTCCTCATTTTTGCCGAGGAGTTCGAAGCGGTTGATCTGGCTCATGTAGTGTTCGAAGCTGTCACTTGCAATCGGCAGATTCAAAGCACCCATTATTTGCTCCTCCCTGTCATCATTAATCTGTATTATGACCTGATTAGCACTCTAGTGTCAAGAGTGCTAATCGACCGTTATGTTTGCATTTTTGTTGTTAATATCAATCTTCGGCACTGAATGTAAGAGTGAATATTACGAAAATGAACTGTGCTGATGAACGGTTACTCCAATAGTTTATGGTAATGCCGTCGGGACCCGATAAGACCGAATGGTTGGTGAGGCCGATTCGGCAAGGCGGTTGACAGGCCGAAGCCGGAAGGGAATAATGTCGCAAACCTTTTCTGAAACGGTAATTACATGATTCAGGTTGTCTACATCGGTCTGTTCGGAGCGCTCGGTTGTATAAGCCGTTACCTGGTTTCGGGCTGGACCTACAACATGGTCGGTAGGTCGCTCCCCTACGGCACGCTGATGGTCAATATTGTCGGCTCCTTCCTGCTCGGCTTGCTGATGGAGGGGAGCCTGCGCAGTACGCTGCTATCTCCCGAGGTTCGGCTCGGTATTACGGTCGGTTTCATGGGCGGGTTCACCACCTTTTCGACCTTTTCCTACGAAACGGTGCGCCTGCTCGAGGATGGCAGCCTGATGCAGGCCGGCGCCAATATCCTGTTGAACGTCGTCGCCTGTCTCATGTTCGCGGCGCTCGGAATCTACCTGGCTCGTCAGATATAGAAAGAGGACGTTATGGCAAAGATGGAAGGTGAACAGACGCTGATGCGGATTTTCATCGGCGAGAGTGATCGCTGGGAGCGGCAGCCCCTTTACGAGGCGTTGGTCGAGCTGTTTCGCAACGAGGGTCTGGCCGGTGCCACCGTTCTCAAGGGCGCGGCCGGATTCGGTGCGAGCAGTGTCACCCATACCGACAAGCTGCTGCGCCTCTCCAATGATCTGCCGGTGGTGATCGAAGTGGTCGATAGCAAGGAGAAGATCGACGCGGTTCTGCCGAAGATCGACAACATGTTCAGTGGCGGTATGATTACCCTCGAGAAGGCGCACGTCATCCGCTATCGGGGTGAGAGCTGATGCTGGCCAGGATCGCTTCCTTGCTCGGCTCCGGACCGGTAAACGACGACCGGCAGGAACACGAACGGATCCAGGTCGCAACCTGCGCCCTGCTGTTGGAGATGGCCCACGCTGACAAATCGCTGCATGAGCTCGAAGAACAGGTCGTGAAGGACAACCTGACCGAAAAATTCGACCTGTCGTCCGAGTCGGTCGCAGAACTTGCCGAGTATGCCCAGCAGGAGCGGGCCGAGAGTGTCGACCTGTTCCGCTTCGCCCGGGTGATCAACGAACATTTCTCCATCGACGAAAAGCACGAGGTGATGGAGGCGCTCTGGCGCATCGTCTACGCCGACGGTGTCCTCGATAAACACGAAGACGCACTGGCGCGTCAACTCTCTTCCCTGCTGCGGATCTCTCCCAAGAAATCGATCGAACTCAAGATCAAGGTTCTGGACGAAATTAACCCGGACCGCTGATCCCGATGTCTCCGCTGGCGAAAATCGTTCCATTCAGCCAACAGTTTCTTGCCGAAGTTCTCCGTCCGGGCGATCTGGCGATCGATCTGACCGCCGGCAACGGGCATGATACCCTGCAGATGTGGCGGGCCGTCGGCCGCGACGGTACCGTTATCGCTTTCGACCTGCAGGAAGGAGCTCTCGCGCAGACGGCCAGGAGATTGGCCGATGCGGGTGTCGATTGCTGTCGGCATTCATCTCCCCCCGAACAATGGTCGTCCGGTCTCCACCTGGTCCATGCCGGGCACGAGCGACTACAACTTTTTGTCAACTCGGCACCGAGGGCAATCATCGCCAACCTCGGCTACCTGCCGGGGAGTGACAAGAAAGTGATCACCACGCCGGAATCGACTCTCGCCGCTCTCGATCAAGGGGGTGAGCTTTTGGCGCCGGGCGGAAGGATAGCGGTGGTCGTCTACACCGGTCATTCCGGAGGTGCAGAGGAAGCAGAAGCGGTTGAGAACTGGTTCGCGGCTCTCGACGGTTCCACCTGGGAGACGCTCCGCCTGTCCGTTGCCAACCGTGCCGATTCCCCATTTCTGCTGGTCGCTGAAAAGAAGTAGTTTTTTTCTCGA
>PKTZ01000048.1 GCA_002868925.1 Desulfuromonas sp.
ACATCGGTGGGCAGTGGTGCGATGCCGACAGCAAGGAGACGATCGAGGTAACCAACCCGGCCAGCAGCGAGCGGCTCGGCACCATCCCGAAGATGGGTGTGGCCGAGACCCGGCGCGCGATCGAGGCGGCCGATGCGGTATTGCCGGAGTGGCGGAGTAAAACCGCTGGCGAGCGCAGCGCCATCCTGCAAGAATGGCATGACCTGCTGCTCGAAAATATCGACGATCTCGGTACCATCATGACCGCTGAGCAGGGTAAGCCGCTGGCCGAGGCGAAGGGGGAGATCGCCTACGCCGCTTCATTTATCGAGTGGTTCGCCGAAGAGGGGAAACGGCTCTACGGCGACGTCATTCCGCAGACCAAGAGCGACCAGCGGCTGGTGGTGATCAAACAGCCGATCGGCGTCTGCGCCGCCATCACCCCGTGGAACTTCCCGAGCGCGATGCTGACCCGCAAGGCGGGCCCGGCACTGGCGGTCGGTTGCACCATGGTCGCTAAGCCGGCGACGGCGACCCCGTTTTCGGCGCTGGCGCTGGCGGTGCTGGCCGAGCGGGCCGGTTTGCCGGCAGGCGTATTCAGTGTCGTTACCGGCGCCTCCGGCGCCATCGGTGGCGAGCTGACCGCCAACCCGATCGTGCGCAAGCTGACCTTTACCGGCTCGACCGAGATCGGCAAGCAGCTGATGGAACAGTGTGCCGGTACCATGAAGAAGGTGTCGATGGAGCTCGGCGGCAACGCGCCGTTCATCGTATTCAACGATGCCGATATAGATGCGGCGGTCGAAGGGGCGATGATCTCCAAGTACCGCAACACCGGCCAGACCTGTGTCTGTACCAACCGCTTCCTGGTGCAGAGCGGCGTTTATGACGCTTTCGCCGAGAAGCTGGCAGCAGCGGTGGCGAAGATGCGAGTCGGCGACGGCCTGAAGGGGGAGACCGAACAGGGCCCACTGATCGATTCCGCCTCACTGGAGAAGGTCGAGGAGCATGTCGAGGACGCCCGCAGTAAAGGGGGCAGGGTCCTGACCGGCGGCAAGCGCCACCCCCTCGGCGGCACCTTTTACGAACCGACCGTGGTCGTCGATGCCAACCCGGAGATGCTGATCGCCCGCGAGGAGACCTTCGGCCCGGTGGCGCCGCTGTTCAAGTTCGAAACCGAAGAGGAGGCGGTCGCCATGGCCAACGACACCGAGTTCGGCCTCGCCGCCTACTTCTATACCCGCGATATCGGCCGCAGCTGGCGGGTCGGCGAGGCGCTCGAGTACGGTATGGTCGGCCTCAACACCGGCCTGGTCTCGAACCCGGTCGCCCCGTTCGGCGGGGTCAAGGAGTCGGGCAACGGCCGTGAGGGGTCGAAGTACGGTGTCGATGACTATGTTGAGATCAAGTACCTCTGCATGGCCGGGGTCTAGCATTGGATCAGAGTTCGATTGAAATCGAGAATTGGGGGCTGGTCGAGTACCAGGAGGCGCTGGCGCGTCAGCAGGAGCTGCAGCAGCTCCGGATCGACGACAAGGCGGCCGACACCCTGATCCTGGTCGAACACCCGCCGGTCGTCACCCTCGGCCTGCGTGGCGGTGACGACGACCTGCGCTGCAGCCCGGAGCAGATCGGGCAGAGCGGGGTCGAGCTCTGTCATATCAACCGTGGCGGCTTTGCTACCGCCCACGAGCCGGGGCAGCTCGTCGCCTACCCGGTGATCCGGCTCAAGAAGAAGGACCTGCGCTGGTATTCCCAGACTTTTTTGCAGTCTCTGGCCGACACCCTGGCCGACTTCGGCCTGCAGGCGCAGTTCAAGGAAGGGGAACCGGGGCTCTGGGTGAATGGCAGCAAGATCGCCAGCTTCGGTATTGCCGTCAAAAAGTGGGTCTCGTCGCACGGGATCGCTCTAAACGTCAATAACGATCTTTCGACCTTCGGCATGATCATCCCCTGCGGCAAACCGACCGAAGCGGTGACCTCGATACGGCAGCAGCTCGGAGCGCAGGTCGAGATGGCGCAGGTGGTCGAGCGCTTCACCGCGCATTTTTGCAGACAGTTCGATTACACGCCGGCCGCGATGCCGGCACTTCCCTAGAATATTGTTGAAGTTTTATTACATAACAACAGGAGGAACAGCGTGAAAACAACTCCATTAAATCAAGCACATCGTGACCTCAAGGCGCGGATGGTCGATTTCGGCGGCTGGGATATGCCGGTCCAGTACAGCGGCGTCATCGATGAGCACCTGGCTGTGCGCAGCGCCGCCGGGCTGTTCGACGTATCGCACATGGGCGAGATCGAGGTCCGGGGCAAAGGGGCGCTCGCCTATATTCAGCATTTGACCATTAACGACGCTTCGGTGATGAGTGACGAGCAGGTCCAGTATTCCGCCTTCTGTTACGAAGAGGGTGGGGTGGTCGACGACGTCACCCTCTACCGCTTTTCGGCGGAGCACTACATGTTCTGTGTCAACGCGGCCAACACCGACAAGGACTTCGCCTGGATGGAGAAGGTGTTGCAGGAAGGCAATTTTCCCGATGTCGAGATCGAGAACAAGAGCGATGAGATCGGCCAGATTGCTCTGCAGGGGCCGAAGGCGCCGGCGATCCTGGCAAAACTGACTGATGTCGACCTCGACGGGGTGCAGTACTATCGCTTCACCGAGGGAGAAGTCTCCGGTATCGCCTGTATCATCTCCCGTACCGGCTACACCGGCGAGGACGGTTTCGAGATCTACTGTCCCGCCAACAAGACGGCCGAGCTCTGGAATGCACTGCTGGCTGCCGGCAAAGATGACGGCCTGGTGCCGGTCGGCCTCGGCGCCCGCGACACCCTGCGTCTGGAGAAGAAGTACGCTCTTTACGGCCACGAGCTCTCCGATAAGATCGCGCCGCTCGAAGCGGGGCTGGCCTGGATCACCAAGCTCGACAAGGATGATTTCATCGGGGCAGCGGCGCTGCGGACAATGAAGCAGGATGGGGTGCCGCGCAAGCTGGTCGGGATCAAGATGGCCGAATCGGGTATCCCGCGCGCCGACTACCCGGTCTTTGCCGATGATAAGGAGGTCGGGATCGTGACCAGCGGCACCATGTCACCGTCGCTCAAGGTCGGTATCGCTCTCGCGCTGGTTGACGCCGATCAGGCCACGGTCGGGACTGAGCTGGAGATCGGTATTCGGAAGAAGAGGGTCAAGGCGGAGGTGGTCAAGACTCCTTTCGTCTAACGAAGCGGTTGTCTTAAAGCTCCGGTCGGTTTCAATGTAAAGGACTGGCATTCTACATATCTACGGCTAATCATTCCCCCTGTCGGGTTTAATCTCCGGCAGGGGGATTTCGTTTGGCAGCAGCGGCCGCGGTACGATCCGCTCCGGCAGCTGCAGCAGGTGACAACCGTCCGGCGGTTGCAGCTCCTGCAGGACCTGCTGACAGTTGTCGGTGTAGAGCTTCGACAGGTGGATCGGCATGACGCAGCTCGGCAGCAGCTCGGTCATCAGCTGATTGAGGTCGGTGCTGCAGAGGTGGTGCGATTCGCGCGCTTTGTCGACATCGGCGGCGATATAGGAGCATTCGCAGATCAGCAGGTCGATGCCGTGCAGCAGGCTGCCGATCTTCTCCCGGTTCTCCTTAGTGAAGCCGACATCGGTGACGTAACCGATGGAGAGCGGCTGCTGTTCGAGCTTAAGCTGCTGGTAAAAGGCGGGCACATCATCGATCAGGCGTTCCTGCGGCGCCCCGTCCGCTTCGACCAGCACCGTCAGCGGTCCATTTTCGAGTTCTCCCTGCTTGAACCGATCCTTGAAAGTCTGTATCCACTGTCCGTGTGCAAGCCTCATGCTCGCCATTTTTTCCGGGTCGAGACCGAACGAGGGGAGTTCGTCGATGCGGTAGATGGCGCTCGGGATCTTGTGGTCGCACAATGCGGTGCCGACCTGCAGTTGCCGGTTACGCAGGATGATGCTGTCATGCCGCTCGGTTTCGTCCTCGAACCGCCGCCGGAATCGGTCGGGGCCGGGGAGGAGGAAGTGTCGGACCGAGTTTTGGTCGATCTCGTGCACCCGGAACGAACACCAGAAATCCTCACTCAGGTTCCAGTCGAAGCCGGCGAGCAGGTGTTCCAGTCGCTCGGACAGCCCGGCCGGGCCGTAGAGATCGACGGTTTTCGGTGCCACCAGGATATTGCGCGTCAGGGTGGTCATGCCGGCGAAGTGGTCCATATGGGCATGGCTGATGAAGATGGTGTCGATCCGCTTCAGAATCCGCTTGGCCAGGTGGTGCAGCTGACCGCAGTCGAACAGAAGGTTGTCCCCGAACGGGTGGTTACGCAGCAGCAAAACCGGGTCATCGAGCAGACCGGCGACGAAGGTCGGCTCGAGAAAGTGGAAGTTGCGTTGAAGGACGTTGCGCAGACGTCGATGCATAAGGCTCCTGATACGTGTTGATGTTTCCTCAGTATCTTAAGTTTAGCAGTTATTATTTGGGCGTGGACATGTCGCTTCAATCCTGTTAAAAATATGTCCTTGATTTTAATGAAGCGACTGTCGGATGAAGACGGAATTCTTTGAAATTGTCGATGCGAACGACGAGGTAATCGGCCGGGCGCCACGTTCCGAGTGCCACGGCAATCCCGAGCTGGTACACCGGGTTGCGCACGTACTGGTCTTCAGCCGCCGGGGAGATCTGCTGCTGCAGAAACGGGCCGCGAGCAAGGATATCCAACCGGGAAAATGGGACACCAGCGTCGGCGGGCACCTCGACCCGGGTGAGGACTATCGCCAGGCGGCGGTCCGGGAGATGCAGGAAGAGCTCGGGATCGAGAATGTCCCGCTGACTTTCCTCTATAAGTCGACCATCCGCAACGAGACCGAATCGGAGAACGTCGCCACCTTCCTGACGTGCTTCGATGGCCCGATCAATTTTTGCCGCACTGAGATCAGCGAGACCCGCTTCTGGTCGGCAACTGAAATCGAGCGCCATCTCGGGCAGGGGCTGTTCACCCCGAACTTCGAAGAGGAGTGGCAGATGTGGTGCGACTGGCAGCGCCGTTACCTGTCCGGGGATGACGAGCGGCTGGGCGTCTGCAGCGGTGATACATTCCCCGATCTTTTTCAGCGGATCGAGGATAATTGTGTATAATATTTCATCAGCCGTATAGGCCGTTGCGAATTATTTATGCAGTCTGTCGGTCGCCCTGTTTCTAGACGACTGACAGATGTTTAAAGAGTTGAATTTAATTCAATAATTACAGCAGCTTACGACAATATGATTTTGCCCCGATTATTTAGGCAGGGTCCTTGCTTGTAACGGGGTTGAAATATGTGCCATCCGGACGATTACATCCTGTCCACGTTCGGTTCTGGCATGAATGGTCACAACTTAAACCGCCGGGAGGTCTAACGCGATGCGCAAGGTTGAAGCGATTATCAAACCGTTCAAACTGGATGAAGTCAAGGAAGCCCTGAACGAAGTAGGAATCCAGGGGATCACCGTCAGCGAGGTTAAAGGTTTCGGTCGCCAGAAAGGTCACACCGAGCTTTACCGTGGTGCTGAATACGTGGTCGATTTTATTCCGAAGATCAAAATGGAGATCATCGTTGCCGACGATATGGCGGCCAAGGTCGTTGAGGTGATCGGCGAGTCGGCCAAAACCGGCCGCATCGGTGACGGCAAGATTTTCGTTACCCAGGTCGATGAAGTCCTCCGGATTCGTACCGGGGAGACCGGCGACGACGCCCTGTAATCTTTTATTGCCCTTATTCAATAACAAAGAGGGCTTCGATCTTTTTCTTATCATGTCTTGACCCGGGATACGGGTAGACGAATTTCAAAAGGAGATTGTCAATGACACCGAAAGAAGTAATGGATTTTGCTAAAGAGAACAATTGTCAGATGGTTGATTTCAAGTTCCTCGACTTTGTCGGGATCTGGCAGCACTTTTCCACTCCGATTTCCGAGTTCAGTGAAGACACTTTCGAAGAAGGCATCGGTTTCGACGGTTCGTCGATCCGCGGCTGGCAGCCGATCCACAACTCCGACATGCTGATCATGCCGGATCCGGCAACCGCCAAGATCGACCCGTTCCCGCAAGTTCCGACCCTGAGCCTGATCTGCAACATTATCGATCCGCTGACCAAGGAAGGCTACAGCCGCGACCCGCGTTTCATTGCCAAGAAGGCTGAAGCTTACCTCAAGTCGTCCGGTATCGGCGACACTGCTTATTTCGGTCCTGAGCCGGAGTTTTTCATCCTCGACGATGTTCGCTACGGTTCTTCCCAGAGCGAGTCGTTCTACAGCATCGACTCGGTAGAAGGTATCTGGAACACCGGTCGCGAAGAATTCCCGAACCTCGGCTACAAGCCGCGTAACAAGGAAGGTTACTTCCCGTGCGCCCCGACCGACTCGATGATCGACCTCCGTAATGAGATGGTTCAGGTCCTGCAGTCCGTCGGCATGACCATCGAAGCGGTTCACCACGAAGTCGCCACCGGCGGCCAGGCCGAGATCGACATGCGTTTCGATTCTCTGCTCAACATGGGTGACACCCTGCAGTGGTTCAAATACATCATCAAGAACGTTGCAGTACGCAACGGCAAGACCGTTACCTTCATGCCGAAGCCGGTATTCGAAGACAATGGCTCCGGTATGCACTGCCACCAGTCGATCTGGAAAGACGGCGTGAACCTGTTCGCCGGCGACGGCTATGGCGGCCTCTCCAAGACTGCCATGTACTACATCGGCGGCATCATCAAGCACGCTAAGGCCCTCTGCGCCTTCACCAACCCGACCACCATCTCCTACAAGCGTCTGGTCCCGGGTTTCGAAGCGCCGGTCAACCTCGCTTACTCGAACCGTAACCGCTCAGCTTCACTGCGGATCCCGGTCACCGACAACCCGAAGTCGAAGCGTGTCGAGTACCGTACTCCCGACCCGAGCTGCAACGGCTACCTCGCTTTTGCCGCTCAGCTGATGGCCGGCCTCGACGGTATCGAAAACAAGATCGATCCGGGCCAGCCGCTCGACAAGGACATCTACGGTCTCTCCCCGGAGGAGCTCAAGGACGTCCCGACCGTCGCCGGTTCGCTGCAGGAAGCTCTCGAGGCACTGCGTGAAGACCACGACTTCCTGCTCAAGGGCGATGTCTTCACCGAAGACGTTATCGACATGTGGATCGACTACAAGATGGAAAACGAAGTCGACCCGGTCCGGATGCGTCCGACCCCGACCGAGTTTGCTCTCTACTACGACTGCTAAGCAACCGAGTCAATGTAAGTCTAAAAGCCCCGGCGGTAACGTCGGGGCTTTTTTTGTTCAGAATCCCCTGAAATATGGTTTGTTGCCACCAAGGCACCAAGGACACCAAGTAATTCAAAATCTGTTTTTACGCAGAGACGCAAATGCTCCAAGAAAGTCGACAAATCTGAGAGGAGAACAAGCTTTAGGGGGTAAACCAAACCTTTGCTGCTTTCAAGATTTTGTCTTTCAACTTACTTAAGAGGTTTTATTCTTTTGCTCTCCTTCGCGTCTTTGCGTCTTCGCGTGAGATAAGCCTTTAGCTTTAGGAATATGCCTTTCTTGGTGCCCTTGGTGTCTTGGTGGCTATTCTTCTTTTTGGCAATGAATAAAGAAACAGATTGCCGAAGTAGTCTAATCCGATTAATCTTGAACGGACGGCAAACAGTGCCGACAGGGAGGGATGAACGCTATGGTTAACGACAAGATCAGTTTGAAAACCGAGGCCGGTAAATATATTGAAGTTGCCGTCATCGACATGAGCGAACGGGCGATCCATGTCGCGATCGGCGAGGGGATTCATAACGTCAAGTGCACGCTGGTACCGACCGAAAACGGCAAGGCCTACTTCGGCAGTGTTATGGGGCGGGAGGTTGTCTACGAGCGGAGTGTCGACCAGGTCAAGGCCGACCTCGGGGTTGGACGTATCGAGCGTAAGCCGGTCCGGTCTTGAGGGTTGGCGTGGTCGCTCAGTATTTGTTAGAATCCGTGTGAGGATTGAAGCGCTAAATGTTTAAAAACAGTTTAAAAAATATCGGACGCAGCTGGTCGAACCTGACCGGCAGTCTGCTCGGAGACCGGTTCGACAAGATCGATCCTGACCTCGGCGACGGCGACGAGGCACTGCTGCGTCGCCAGCTGCAGAAGTGGACCACCGCCCGCGGCGGCGAGGTATCGGCACGCAAGGACGCCATGCAGATCGGGCAGCTCTACCAGTCGCTTTCGTCTCAGGGACGGGAGCGTTTCCTGCGCATGCTGGCGAACGAGTTCGGGCCGGACCGTGAGGCGATCAAAACCGCCTGCATGAAGTACGTCGCCGCCGATCCGGACGATTGTGGCCGGATCGAGGAAGACCTGCGTGAGCTGTTGATCTCGCCCCGGTTGATGCTGCTCAGTCAGTTCAACGCCCTGCCGCAGGGGATCAAGTTCCTGGTCGATCTGCGCCAGGACCTGCTCGGTTTCTGCCGTGACGATGCCGAATTGACCACTCTCGACAAGGAAATCCGTCGCCTGCTTGCGACCTGGTTCGATCTTGGACTGCTCGAGATGCGGCAGATCGACTGGCAATCACCGGCGGCATTGCTGGAGAAGCTGGTCGATTACGAGGCGGTGCATGAAATCGACTCGTGGCAGGACCTGCGCCATTGCCTCCACCTCGATCGGCGTTGCTACGCTTTCTTCCACCCGAGCATGCCGGGCGAGCCGCTGATCTTCGTCGAGGTCGCGCTGACCAACGGCATCGCCGGCAGCATCCAGGAGCTGCTCGACGAATCGACTCCCGATATCCACCCGGAGGAGGCCGATACCGCAATTTTCTACTCGATCTCCAATGCTCAGAGGGGTTTGAAGGGGATCAGTTTCGGCAATTTCCTGATCAAGCGGGTGGTCGAGTCGCTCAAGAACGAGCTGCCGAATATCAAGACCTTCTCGACCCTGTCGCCGATCCCCGGTTTTGCCCGTTGGCTGAAAAAGCTTGATCCATCCGAAGTGATGTCGCTGCTCGGCGAGGAGAGGGCAAGCGAACTACACGACCTGCTGACCCGTGAGGGAGCAGCTGACCTGAACCAGATGCTAGAAAAGACGGTCTGGCGCAAGTCTGATTCGGCCAGTGAAGCTCTGCGGCCGATCCTGAAAATGTTGCTCTATCACTATCTGCACAGCACCCGCGAGGACGGACAGCCTATCGACCCGGTCGAGCGGTTCCATCTCGGCAACGGTGCCCGCATCGAGCGGGTCAACTGGCTCGGCGATAATTCGAAGAAGGGGATGGAACAGGCGCACGGCCTGATGGTCAACTACCTTTATCCGGTCAAGGATATCGAAGCAAATCACGAAGTTTACGCGACCAAAGGCAAGATCGTTGTCTCTTCGGCGGTCAAGGCCCTCAAAAACGGCAAGTAACCTCGAGTAAATATATCCTTTACAGGAGGACGTAAGTTATGGCAGAGCAAAACCAGGGGAATGAACAGAAACCACATTCGACACAGATCCGGATGGACGACTCGAAAATGGAGACGACCTATGCCAATATCTGCAACGTTTCGTTCTCACGTGAGGAGTTGACGCTGCTGTTCGGCATGAGCAAGAACTGGCATGCTTCGCAAAAAGAGGTCGTGGTCGAAATGACCGACCGGATGGTGCTCAATCCGTATG
>PKTZ01000052.1 GCA_002868925.1 Desulfuromonas sp.
TCTACCAGGTCGGGATCGAAGAGAGCGATCCGTTTATCGTCAAGTTTTACCGGCCGGAGCGTTGGAGCGCCGAACAGGTCTACGAGGAGCATCAACTCTTCTTCGAAATGGTCGAGCAGGAATTGCCGGTTGTCCCGCCCCTGACCGATGCAAACGGTGAAAGCCTTTTCTCATTTCAGGGTTTTCTTTTCGCCCTCTTCCCACGGCAGGGAGGACACGCGCCCGAGTTCGACAATGACGCCAATCTGCTCGTTCTCGGTCGCTACCTCGGCCGCATGCACCGCATCGGTCAGGTCCGCCCTTTTGCCCACCGCCCTGCTATCGATGTCAACACCTACGGTCACACCGCCGTCGACCTGATCAGGGAGCGATACATCCCGGCGGAGTACCGTGAGAGCTACGAACTGCTGACCGAACAACTGCTGTCCGCTCTCAACACGATCTTCACACAGCTCGATACCGTCCGGACCCTGCGCGTGCATGGCGACTGCCATGCCGGGAACATTCTCTGGCGCAACGACAACCCGCATTTCGTCGACTTCGACGATGCCCGCATGGGGCCGGCGATCCAGGATATCTGGATGCTGCTCTCGGGCGACCGGCAACGACAGACGGTCCAACTCGACACCATCATCGAGGGCTATGAGCAATTCTGCGACATCGACCTGCAGGAGCTCCGTTTGATCGAACCGCTACGCACCCTGCGCATGCTTCATTACGCCGCCTGGATCGGCTCACGCTGGGACGACCCCGCCTTCCCGGTCGCCTTCCCCTGGTTCAACACCACCCAATACTGGGGTGAACATATCCTGCAACTGCGCGAGCAACTGGCGGCACTGCACGAACCACCCCTGACAATCTGACCCGGATTAAAATTCATTAGAGATTAAACATGTAATTCCGTGCTATATTGGCGCCGAACTGTATCGTACGGATAAATGAAATGAACGAAGAAGAGATCATAGACGGCCTTAAAACCATCTGCATCTGCAAAGGGATCAGGAAAAAGGTTTTTCTGAAATTGATCGCCGAAGGGAACACGACGATCGATCAACTGCGGCAAAAAACCGGGGCCGGCTCGGGACCGTGCGGCGGCCAACGGTGCACCCCCAGGCTCAAAGAGATGCTGGCTGCGCTTCCGGCAGGTGATACCGATTCGTAGTGGCCCCCGATATTCGATTCACCAGCACCATCATGACACGGCAGAAAAAATCAAAAATCGATGAAAGCGAAGTCGAAATCTCCTTCGTTGCGTCTCAGGGCGCCGGCGGTCAGAACGTCAACAAGGTCGCTACGACCGCCCATCTGCGCTTTGCTATTGCCGATTCGTCGCTGCCGGTGGAGATCAAGCAACGCCTGTTGAAGCGTTCTGATCAGCGGATCACGACCGACGGTACCATCGTAATCAAGGCGCAGAGTCACCGCACCCGCGAACAGAACCGTCAGTCGGCGCTGCATCGCCTGCAGGAGATGGTCGACCAGGCTGCGGCCATTCCGCGCAAGAGAAAACCGACCAAACCGACCGCCGGATCGAAGCAGAGGCGTCTCGACAATAAGACCAAACGCGGGCAGACCAAGAGCTTACGCAGCAAGATCAAGGTATAGAGAAGAATGAAGTGGGAAGAAATCATCATTTGGGCCGGCGCAACCGTGGCGCTGTTTCTCCTTGGCGATAACATCCGTCGCCACATCCGCCAATACCGTGAGTCCGGTATCTGGATGAAGGTATTCATCCTCTATATCGAGCTGATCAAGGCGATCGGAGGCACCTTCCTCACCCTGCTCTGGATTGCCACCTCGCTCTTCCTCTACGAAGGGGTTATCGACTATTTCGGCGGCAAGGGGGTTATCGTTGCGGTGATCATGATTTTGCCGATCTGCTTCGTCTTTTACGGCCTGTTAAACGGCTTCACCAAGCTGATGGATGCCTTCCCGGCGATGATGCATGAAAACAACTCGAATCATCACGATTGATTTTTTCGCATTTGCACCTATTTCTCCTTTTATTTTCAATCATTAAGAGCGCCGATGAAACGCTCCTCCCGCAACCGCCTGAACCACCGCCACCTTGAACATTTCACCGGGGACACCCTGTTCGACCGGATCGCCCGGACCGTCTGCCACGCCGATTGTCTTCCCCGGAAAGAGTTGTACGAGTCGTGGGAAGTTGCCCGACGCATCCATCGCCGCATCAAGGGGAAACGGGTGCTCGACCTCGCCTGCGGGCACGGACTTGCCGCGCAGATCCTGTTACTGCTCGACCGGACCATTCCGGAAGCGATTGCCATCGACAAAACCTTACCGCAAAGTGCAACCACCCTCGCCGCCAAAATGACAGAACAATGGCCGGTTCTTGATACAAGACTGCACTTCGTCGAAGCCGACATCACTGCCATTGAGGCAGCACCGGAAGATCTTCTCGTCTCCGTCCACGGGTGTGGAAGCCTGACCGAAACAATTATCGACATGGCCTGCTCATCACAATCGGCAGTCGCCCTGCTCCCCTGCTGTCACGACCTCAAGCGCTCGGACACCGGCAATCTCGAGGGTTGGCTCGAACCGACCCTGGCCGTAGACGTCACCCGGGTTTCCAAATTGCGCAATGCCGGCTATACTCTCTTTACGCAAACTATTCCCGGTGACATTACATCGAAGAACAGGCTGATCATGGCAATTCCGGGTCAAAGATAACCGGGCACAGCCAATAGCGACAATAACAACATCCTTCACCGCCGGAGTCATTTCATGGGGCTGACCGAAAAACAGCTGCTCGCAAGGCTGCAGGATTTGGAAGACCGCATCGCCCGACTTGAAGGTGAAACCGACACCGAGCAGGATATCGGTGACTTCACTTTCACCGAAGAGCCGTCCCCCGTTCCCTTTGCAAAACCGTTCAAACCAGCCGTTAAACGCCAGAGAGATCCGATCCCGGCAACCCAGATCCTCGGCTGGACCGGCATCCTCGCCCTTGTCCTGGCAGCAGCCTACCTGATCAAGCTCGGCATCGATCTCGGCTGGTTGACCCCGGCCCGGCAAATCATCATGGCCTTTATCGGTGGCATCGGCCTGGTCGGCGCCGGACTGGCGCTGCGGCAGAACGATCGCGAGTATGCAAGCCTGTTGCCGGCCGGAGGTGTCGTCATCCTGTTCTTAACGACCTATGGGGCGCACCTCTATTACCGTCTGATCCCGTTTTCCGTAGCCGTCGGCGCCATCAGTCTGATCTGCCTGTTGTCGCTCTGGCTCTGCTACCACTTCTCGAGCGAGATCTATGCCTATTTCGCCACAATCGGTTCCTACACGGCACCGCTTCTTTTACCGGGTCTGCGTGCCGTCGTCACCGATCTGGCGATTTACTACACCGCCTGGTCACTCCTTTACTGCGCCTGCGCAATCTGGCTCCGAAAACGGCATATTTACCTAGTCGCCGCCTATTTGGCGCTGCTCGGGTTCGACCTGATCTGGTACCAGCAATGGAGCCGGATGAGCAACCCGCACTGGGAAGCAGCAATTATCTTCCAGGCCGTTCAATTCATCATCTTCGCCGGCTGCACCGCCCTCTTCACCCTTAAACATGACGACCGGCTCGATCGCAGCACCGCCATAGGCCATCTTCCGCCACTGCTAATCTTTTACGCCCTGGAATACAACCTGCTCGACCGCTACCTGCACAGCTACGCACCCTGGATAGCGTTAGCTTCCCTGCTGGCCCTTCTGCTCATCTACCTCGCTGCCCGATACGGTTTCAGGCAACCGCTCGAAGGAGGCCAACTGATCCTCAGCACTTACGCGGCCATCGTGCTCTTCCATGCGCTCTATCTTGAGCTGCTGCCAGACATACTTGCACCGTGGGCCGGCCTTGCGGCAGGACTCATTCTTGCCGCCTGGCTGTTTACCAAAGGAGAACCGGACAAGGCGAACTGGCCGCTTATCGGGGCCTTCGGACTGATCTTTATCATTAATGCCCTTCGCTCGATGCTCAATTACGACCTGCAAGACGTTACCGGCGGTGACTACCTGGCCCTCGCCTTTGCCGCTGAACTTTATGCTGCCTACTTTTTCCTCAGAAGGGTTGACCTGCCGGAGCAATTTAAAGGAGGGCTGCTTTATGTCGGCCATTTCTCTGCCATGGCCGCCCCTGTCAATATTTTCGATGATCGGCTGCCGGTCTCGCTCACCTGGGCTCTTCTCGCCATTTTGGCACTCATCATCGCCATAAAAATCAGGGACAGGCTGCTGGCACAATCATCACTTTTCATTTTTGCCGTATCCGGCGCCAAGGTCCTGCTCTACGACCTCGACAATGCCGCGCCCCTGATCCGCATCGGCTGTCTCGTCATACTCGGCATCAGCTTCTATATCGGCGGCTGGCTCTACCGGAAAACCGGCGACCTCGAAAGCTGACACGCGCATTCAGTCCACCTTTCTCCACCAACTGACCAGTTGATCTCATGCAATCCACATGGTGTACACTAATGAATTGCTGTGGTGTGTAGTATTTAACAATAAACTACTGGGAGGGGAACATGCCGGTTATCACCATTGATGGACCACCGATCAACGATCTCGAAACGAAACGCTTCCTGGTTCGCAGTCTGACCCGGGCAGCGGCTCACGCCTTCGCAATTCCAGAAGAGAAAATCATCGTACTCCTGCATGAAAGCAGGCCGGACCGGGTCGCCGTTGCCGGCACCTTGATTTCGGACAAGAAAGAGAAACGTTCCAAGCTCGAGGGGGAAATATCATGCGTCTGATTTATCTATTGGCTATGGTCGCACTTTTATTACCAACAGCAGTATTTGCCGCGGACTCGCCCGAAATTATGCGATGCGGATTCTGCACCTCGATCGAAGAGCGTGAACCGGTCGACACGCCGGAAACGATCGAACAGGGGCAGCAGACGGCCTACTTCTTTACAGAAGTGGCCAACGGGAGTGGTCAGTCCCTCACGCATAAATGGTATTTCAATGATGTTCCGATCGCCGAAATCCCGCTCAAGGTCGGGACTGATCGCTGGCGGACCTGGTCGACAAAACAGGTCTGGCATCTCACCCCCGGCACGATCAAGGTTCAGGTTTCCGACACCGGTGGTAAAATCCTGGCCGAAGAAACGATAACGATTCAATAACATACAGTTAATCAGCCGCCCGGTTTATCTTGACCGGGCGGTTCTTTTCTTACCGCTAGCACTTGCCCTGAACAAACATTTTCAGTTCATCCAGTTTAAGCATCAATAGAAACCAGTTACCACCTCTGACTTGAGTAAAGGGACTTGTTGCAAACCCGAATCGAGCTGTGGTTAGATGGAGGAATGGAACGTTACAATTTCCCATTTTCGGCCATCATCGGGCAGGATGCGCTCAAGACGGCCCTGCTGCTCAATGCGGTCGATCCGATAATCGGCGGCGTATTGATCCGTGGCGACAAGGGTGCCGGCAAATCGACCAGTGCCCGCGCCCTGGCTGCGTTGTTACCGTCAATCAAGACAATCCAGGGCTGCCCCTACCATTGCGATCCCGATTCCCCGGATGCGGCGCACGATGAATGCCGAAACAAGATCGTTTCCGGGTCAGATTTCACGATAGAGGAGCGCCCGACCCCGATGGTCGAATTCCCCCTCTCGGCTACCGAGGACCGGATCGTCGGCAGCCTCAACATCGAAACAGCACTAAAACAGGGAGAGAGTCGGTTCGATCCGGGTCTGCTCGCCGCAGCAAATCGGGGTATCCTCTATGTCGACGAAGTCAACCTGCTGCCGGACCACCTGGTCGATCTGCTGCTCGATGCCGCTGCTTCCGGCGTCAACATCGTCGAGCGGGAAGCGATCCGTTTTGTACACCCCGCCCGTTTCATCCTGATCGGAACCATGAACCCGGAAGAAGGAGAGCTGCGACCGCAATTTCTAGACCGGTTCGGGCTCTGCGTTCATGTCGACACCATCACCGACCCCGACCAGCGGGCAGAGATCATCAAGCGGCACCTCGCTTTCGAGCAGGATCCGACCTCGTTCCTGTCCCAATATGAAAAAGACGAAGAGACCCTGCACCGGCAGATTATTAGCGCTCGCAGCATTTGCCAAGAGGTCTCGGTCCCGGATTCGATCCTTTCTGCGGCCGTTGATATCGCGATCAACGCCGAAGCCCAGGGACATCGCGCAGAGATCGTCCTGATCCGTGCGGCCAGGGCTCTGACCGCCCTGCTCGACCGCAGTACGGTCGGCAATGAAGAACTTCACGAAGCGGCCCGGCTGGTTCTGCCGCACCGTTTAAAGAGGGGTCCGCTCGATCGCGCATCCGACCTGAATCAGAAGATCGAGGATTTGTTGGCCAAAAGTCTTGGCATCAAGTCACCCTCAGCCAACACCGATCTTGCCGAGGTGGACCTCGATTTTGTCGACAACCATGACTTCCCCGGTTCGGCCGCCGCCGGCAGCATGCTCTTTACTTACCTGAAAAAAAAAGTCCGGAGCAGTGGTTCGAACCGGATGACAGCATCGTCCTGAGCCAAACCTTCACCCCGGACAGCGGCATCACCCATAAATGGAAATCAGCACAAAAAAACCGCATTGAGACGGCCAAGTCGGGCCGGGTTGTCGGGGCCAGACCTTTTTCCTCTGGGATTAGAGGTACAATCAGTGCGACGTCGACCATCAGGGCCGCTGTCTCTAGGCAGGATGCTTCCCAAGGGGAGAAACTGTCCGTCAAAGCCGAGGACTTGCATGTCACGGTCAGGGCCGATCGTCAGCACCGATTGTACGTATTTATTGTTGACGCCTCCGATTCGATGGGTGAAGGAGCAACCAGGTCTCGCATCTCCGTCGCCAAAGGGGCTATACTGTCTCTACTTGACCAGGCATACCTCAACCGGGATAAAGTTTGCCTGATAACCTTCCGGGACGATGAGGCGGACATCGTCCTGCCCCCGACCGGAAG
>PKTZ01000075.1 GCA_002868925.1 Desulfuromonas sp.
AAAATCGGTCGCGGTCTTCGGGCTCGGCGGGGTCGGCAGCTACGCGGTCGAAGGGCTGGTCCGCGGCGGGATCGGCCGGTTGACCCTGGTCGATTTCGACAAGGTCGACATCACCAACCTCAATCGCCAACTACAAGCCCTCGAGGGGACGGTCGGTCGGCCGAAGTCGCTGCTCATGGCAGAGCGCTGCCGGGCGATCAACCCCGCGGTCGAAATCGAACCGATCGAGGCGTTTTACAGCGCCGAGAACAGCGAAGAGTTGCTCGGCCGGGGCTACGATTACGTGCTCGACTGCATCGACCAGGTGACGGCCAAGCTGCATCTGATCGAACACTGTGTGGCCGCCAAGTTGCCGATTATCTCGTCGATGGGCGCGGCCAACAAGCTCGACCCGACCCAGATCAGGGTTGCCGACCTCGCCCAGACCCGCAAGTGCCGGCTCGCCCGGATCGTGCGCAAGGAATTGCGCAAGCGGGGCGTGGAGAGCGGGGTCCGGGTCGTCTACTCGACCGAACAGTTCCGGCCGCTGGCAGAAGGGCGGCGTGATGTTGCAAGTGATGAGCACTACCAGCAGCGGCGGGCCCCCTTGGGCAGTTCATCGGTGATCCCGCCGATCTTCGGCTTGACCATGGCTGGCGAGGTACTCCGTGACCTGCTAGGTGGAGACACTTAATGGATCCGCTGTTCTGGCAGGTTCCCCTGCTTGTCCTGGTCGGCCTTGTCGCCGGCATCCTCAACATTCTGGCCGGCGGCGGTTCGCTTTTGACGCTACCGGTGCTGATTTTTCTCGGACTGCCGAGCGCTACCGCCAACGGCACCAACCGGATTGCCATTTTCTGTCAGAATATCTTTGCCATTCGCGGATTTCGTAGCCGCGGCGTCTTTCCGATCCGCCTCGCCCTGCTCTGCACGGCGCCGGCATTGATCGGCAGCTACTTCGGTGCCAGCCTGGCGATAAATATCGACGACGAGCTGTTCAAACGGATTCTCGGGCTGATTATGATCGGGGTGATGATTTTCACCGCACTCGATCCGGTGAAAAAGCTGCAAAATGCCGAGAAAAGCCTTACTCTCGGGCGAAAGCTGTTCCTGATGACCGCTTTTTTCGGGGTCGGAGTTTACGGCGGCTTCGTGCAGGCCGGGGTCGGTTTTATCGTTATCGCCGCCCTTTTGCTGCTTGGACTCGACCTGGTGCGGATTAATGCGGTGAAAGTCATCGTAATCTTTGCCTTTACCATTGTCGCGCTGGCAGTTTTTATCTGGCACGGGCAGGTCGATTACGGACTCGGATTGGCTTTAGCTGCCGGCAACTCGGTCGGTGGGGTAATAGGAACGCGTCTTGCAGTTAACAAGGGGCATGACTGGCTGAAAAAAGTGGTTACAGCGACCGTGCTCGTCTTTGCACTTAAACTTCTGCTCGGGTAGATGTCCTATGTTTATGACGGAATCATCGCTCCTTCCATATCCGGCCTCACCGGAAAAGGCTCTGCCCCAGAGGCTCGCTCGGCAGATCCAGGTGTTTCAAAAAGACCAGTTCCTGCGCCAGATGTTAAACGCAATTCCGTCGTTGTTGGCAGTTCTGAACGAACATCGCCAGATCATTTATGCCAACCAGTCCCTGATCGAAATGCTCGAGGTTGATAGCGAAGATGTTCTGTTCGGCCAGAGGCCGGGTGATGTGTTCGAGTGCGTTCATACCTATGAAGCCGATACCGGCTGTGGCACCGGTGAGAGTTGCCGCTCCTGCGGCGCCCTCAAGGCGATCATGTCTCAAAAACGGAGCGTCGAAGAGTGCCGGATGACCCGGTTGCGGCAGAGCCTGATCCAGGCGCATGAGCTCGAGGTGACCTCGACCCCGTTCGAGTATGCCGACGAGCAGTTTACCATTTTTTCGATCGAGGATAAGAGCGCCGAGCATCGACGCCAGATGCTGGAGCGGATATTCTTTCACGACATCATGAATATAGTCGGCAGCATCCGCGGTTTTACCGAGATCCTCGAGGAGGGGGAGATCGAGGAACCGGAAGCGGTCTATCGCCAGATCCGCGAAGCGGCCGATCAGGTGATCGGCGAAGTCAATGGCCAACGTCTGCTTTCCGACGCCGAACAGGGACGGCTCGAGCTGAATCAGGAGTTCTGCTCTTCGCTCGAGCTGTTGCAAAGAACCGTCCGGCTTTACGGTAAACACCGGGCCGTGGCCGGTCGGCAGTTGATTATTGATGATGCTGCGGTCAATGAATACCTGGTTACTGATCAGAACCTGGTGTTGCGGATTCTCGGTAACATGGTGCTCAATGCGGTTGAGGCGGTTGCTTATGGTGAGACGGTCCGGCTCGACTGTAGATGCGAAGCAAAAGAGATCACCTTTACCGTGCAGAATTCGGGGGTTATCCCGGCCGAGGTGCAGCGTGAGATTTTCCAACGGACCTATTCAACCAAGGGGAGCGGACGCGGACTCGGTACCTACAGCATGCGTCTGCTCAGCAATTTCCTTGATGGAGGGGTGGGGTTCAGCAGCGATGAAGAGCAGGGGACGATCTTCTGCCTGAAGATTCCGCAGAACCTGCAGTGAGACGGTTTTGTCGCCGGGGGAACAATTGAAAAAGAAAAGCCCGCATTCACATTATGCGGGCTTTTCTTTTTTCTCGAGGTGACAAGCCTATTACGCCCGACGTGGATGGGCGATGTGCCATATCCAGGCCAGAAGTGCCGGTAGAGCCCAGAATGCGAATCCGATAATAAATCCTTCCAACAAAATAGCCTCCAGCTTGTTCGCGATAAATCATTACCTTTTTGGTTATAATATCAACACATGCCGGTTGATGCAATCGAATAAATCGATTTTTTATTGTTTTTTAAATATTTAGACTGTTTTAGAAGGAGCGTGTCAGCATCAGGTGCAGGGTGTTTTGCGCATGGCTTTCGGTGCCGGCTGAAGCAGGTGTCGGATTGCTCTGCTCCGCTTCGAAGCCATGCTCATAGGAAAAGTCGAACTGCCAGTTTCCCTGGCTATAACCGATTCCGACTGTGGTGTGATCTTCGATAATGGCCGGGAATAAGGGGCTGAGCGTGTGATCGGGGACTGGCGAATCGCCGTGGTTGAAACCGATCCTGAGGACCAGGTTTTGTCTGAACATCCACTCGACCCCGATGGCATAGACCCACTGGTCCTGCCAGTTCATATCGAACACGATAGGTGCCGGTCCACCGGTCAGGGTGACTTTGTCGATCGCCTGTGACCACTCGACCCAGTCGACGTCGGCGGCAATACGGAAATGAGGGAAGGCTTGATAGAGTACGCCGAGGCCGACCTGTTGCGGCCAGTCGAACCCTTTGAGTTTCGCGTTCAGAGTTGTGGTCGGCGCACTGGCAAAGGTGAGGTCGCCATCTTTATACTTGAGGTCGGTCTTGCTTAGCCAGGCACCACCGATGGTCAGCTTGTCGTAATGATACTGGAAGCCGAGACGAATGCCGTAGCCGTTGGCTGCCAGGTTCTTGACCCTGAAACCATCAAAAGTGCCGGAGACGAAGGTGTTGGGAAAGTATCGGAACTCGGTCTGCGCCTGGCCGATGTTGAGGCTGGCGCCGAGTTTGAGCCGGCCGTCATCGCTTTGCCAGCCGACGGTCGGGGTCAGTTTGAAGTAGGAGACATTGGAAAAGATCTCGTCTTGCGTAGCAAACGGAGTCTTGATGCCGTCGTATTCGACCCCCATGCCGCCCTGGGCGAAAGCGCCGATACCGAACGTGAATGAACTTTCCCAATGTGGTTGGACATAGGTCAGCAGCGGTAGCGGGAAGATGTTGTCGTCGGAGTCGGCATCGTTGGCGGCATCCCGGTGGTTGAGTTGCGGCATCAGCGTGCTGACGCCGAAGCCGAATTGAGGTCCGTTGCAGCTGCAGATACCGGCCGGGTTGATGTTCATCGCCGAGGCGTTGTCGACCACCGCCAGGTCGGCGCCGCCCATCCCCGATGAGACCGCGCCGTAGCCGATCATGTTCATGCCGTTGGTCGCCATTGCCGACGACTTCCAGGACAGCACGATCGCACATGCCAGGATGACGAGAATAATATGACGCATCGTTCCCCCCCCGTGAAGAAAATCGCACGGATTATTTCAACAGATCATTGCAGCGGGACGCTTTACTTTCGCTGAGTCCCTACCCGGGCGACAAGAGGATAAATGTAGCAACCGAGGCAGACCGAGAAAAGCGCCTCCAGCCCGGCACAAAACACGAGGACGGCGCAGAGCAGTTGCTGCAAAAACTGGGCACCGGATAGGTTACAGATCAGTGCAGCCAGTGCCAGGACAAAGCCGAGGCGTGAGGCGAATAGCTTCGGCCCGGCATTGACCATTTCCGGTGCGCAATCGGCCATCCGGGCTATAAGTTGTGCCAGTCGGTAGAGTGGGCTGCATGGCGAACGGCCGCTGGCGCGCAGTAAAAAGTCGAAGGCCAAAAGCAGCAACAGGATTGTCGGCGTCGAGGCAAAACTGGCCAGAGCAACCAGCGAGACGAGCCCGGCAACGATACGGACGAGGGTCTGATCGACACGGGCCGCATCGATCGGACAGCTGCTCATCATCATGGTTGTTACGCCTGAACCGTAAACAGAATACCGGTCGGGGCGAGCTCGTCCGGTGGTTTGATCCCCTCTACTTCTTTGTGCTTGATCCGCGCACACTGCTCCATCAACGGGCCGGCGCAGTACATATTCTTGAAACCCTTCAGCCGGAACTCTTCGAGGTTGCTGAATTTTACAAAGAATGGACAGGACTGCAATTTGCTGCATTCACTCATGATTTCCTCCCAAAACCATATTAAATATGTGCCGTAAAACGGCAAATAAACAAAAAGGCACCCTCTCCGATAACGAAGAAAGGTGCCTTCGGGTCATTGATAAAATCCCCCCTCAAACCCTCTTCGGTGGCCCGGCTGACCGTATCTGAATGATGACGGCCCCGTTGCTCTGCGTCCCGGGGTTACCCCCGGTTTGCTATTATCGGAGAGCTTACGAAGCGAAATTATTTCATTCAAATATTATAATGTCAACAGAAATTGCACCCGGTTAAATTATTGTATTATTGGAATTATTGAATTGCGAGAGGCGCTTCCAATCGTCGATAAACATTGCTATATTGTTATCGTTGATAATCAAGGTAACGATGTGTAATTTAATAGCCGGGAGAGAACAATGACGTCCGTCTCCTTTCTGCCATGTCGTTCTGACAAAGATATCTCACCAACAGGCTATGCCCGTTACCAGTCCGATGTTGCGGTTTCACAATACTGCGATGCGCACTACGGCCCGGACAAGTTCGGGGTCGCCAACTTTTCCGCAACCCTCGCCCGCCTCTGTATCTCCGAGCTGAATCATCTGTCGCAATGTCGTGCCCTCGATCTGGGATGCGCGGTCGGACGCTCCGCGTTCGAGCTCGCGACCTGCTTCGATCAGGTCGACGCCGTCGATTTCTCCAGCCGCTTTATCGATATCGCCCGTCGCATTCAAAAAAGTGGGTGGGTTCACTATCGACTGATCGAGGAAGGGAACCTGATCAGCGATCGGAAAATGTCGCTCGCCGATCTTGGCTTGAAAGAAAGCGCGGATAAAGTCTGTTTCAGTCAGGGAAACGCCCAGGACCTGGAGCCCCGATGTCGCGATTACCAGCTGGTGCTGGCCGCCAACCTGGTCGACCGGCTCACCTCTCCCGGCAGGTTTTTAAGCGAAATACATCAGCAGCTGGTACCGGGTGGGCTGCTGGTGATCGCCTCGCCCTACGACTGGCTGGAGAAGTTTACGCCGCAAAAGCAGTGGCTCGGAGGTCGCTACCGTACCGGTCGCCCGCTCGATTCGCTATCGGGGCTGGAGGAAAAGCTCGGTCGACACTTTGCTCTTTGCCGCGAACCACGTGAACTCGAATTCGTCATCCACAAGACGGGCCGTACCTTCAACCACAGCATTTCCCAGGTCACATTCTGGCAGCGGCACGGTTGATACATGTTTAGAATCATACAGGTAAATTAAAAGAGGCAGCGGAGTCGCTGCCTCTTTTTTCTTGTTTTGTGTTGTGTCTGCTGCAAAAAATTGAGCTATGACTGGCGGTATTTTTTCAATGTCGCTGCCGCCTCATCACGAACCTGTTCAAGTTGTTTGATCAACGTCACACCGACAGCGTTATCGATCTGTGATTTTTCCATCCCCTGCTCAATTTCAGCGATGCAGGCAGCAAGGGCCGTATCCCTCTGCTCGTGCGTTTGCACTACGGTTCTGAGATCGTTGATAAGTTGGCTGATCCGTGCAGCCAGTTCCTGAAGATCGTCCTTCTTTCGCAACTGGAAGTCGATATCGAGGTGCCCTTCCAAAACTTCAGCAAGGACGCTCTTGATACGGTAGACCGGACCGGCGAACCGATGGGTGAAATAGATGGTAACAAAGCTCATGATAAGGATGACAGTGCCGAGCGCCGGCCAGATGCTGTTGTGCAGAGAGAGCAGCATCCTTGCCGCCTGAGCTTGTTCGGGCAAGGGGGTGTCGCCGACCATGGAAAAGAGGTACGGCGCCAGCAGTAGGCAGACGAAAAGGAGGGTGTAGACCAGAAGGAAGATGAAAGTGAGCAGGATGTATTTCGTCTGCAGCTTTTTCTCGATGAAGTAATGCTTTCGATTGCGATTTGGCATGTTCAATCGTCCTAGTAAATAACGGCTTTTGGTGTCAGGGTGATAACCGTTCGATCTTCATCGGTCGCCCTGACTGTCAGAGTATAGTCTGTCGCTGACCCGGTATAGCTTTCTATCGAGGAGAGCTCGGCATCGATCTGTTCGAGTAAAGAAGATGTGAAGACCGTCATGCCTGAATCTGTTTTGCCGGTCGTGAAGTCGATGGTGGCGGGATACGAAGCGCGCTGATGTTTGTAGGAGTCAAGTGCCTTGCCGATCGAATCGACTGTGTTGCGGGCCAGGGTCAGCTTCGCCTTGTCGAGGTAGTTGAAGTAGGTCGGGACAATAATCACCAGCAGCGCCACCAGAATAAAGAACGCGACCAACAGCTCCATGGTGGCCGAGCCCCTCGGTTTTTTCTGGAAAAGAGATGTTATGCTCGCTGGTATCATGAGAAGACCCCGTTTCATGTATTCAACATGAAAACGCAGTGATTGTAAATATTTGTAAAATTAGAATAGCTGTTAAGAGTCGATTGATTCCGTTGAAAAACAGAAAACCCGATTATTCCGCCCCCGCCTTCTTCAGTATTTCGACGACCTCTTCGTGCCCTTCCTTCTGTGCCAGCTGCAGGGCGGACATGTCGCGATAGGGGCGGTGCCCAACGCTCAGTTTTGCGTTAACGTCAGCCCCGGCGTCGATGAGCAGTTGCACCATTTCAGCATTCCCCGAGAAACTGGCAGCGAGCAGGGGGGACCTTGAACTTTTGTCTGCCTCGTTTTTTACCCTGGCCCCTTGCTCGATCAGGTACTTTGTGATCTCAACAGAGCCGCTGTTGACGGCGGCGTAAAGGGGTGTCCAGAGCTTGATGTCTTTTTCCTCGAGGTCGGCACCGTGCTCTTTCAGTAGACGGACCAGTTCAAGAGAACCGCTCTCCGCCGCGGTAAAAAACGGGGTGCGTCCCCTTCCGTCTTTTATGTTGGCGGCGGCGCCGTTTGCCAGAAGGTATTTGACGACCTCGAGGTGTCTACCCCGCGTTGCCGCGTGCAGCGCGGTATAGCCGAGCTTGTTGGCGTGGGAGAGGTCGGCGCCCTTCTCGGCAAGAAGCTTCACGATCGGGAGAAATCCCCGCTCGGATGCGAACATCACGGCCGTCGAGTCCCTTTTTGCCTCGGTCGCATTGACATCGACCCCTTCTGCAAGCACTTCAACAACACCCGCTTCATCGCCGAAGTTTGCGGCAAAATGCAAAGGGAAGTCGACCAGTTCGGTCAGCCGCTG
>PKTZ01000212.1 GCA_002868925.1 Desulfuromonas sp.
AACCCTATCGGACGGGAGCTGTGTCGGAGTCCTGATCGATCACCATATCCGCAAGAGCGAAGCGGTCCAAGTCCCGTTTTTCGGCCGCCCGGCCTGGACCACACCGATCATCACCCAGATGGCGATGAAACGGAACATCCCGGTGGTACCGATCTTCATCTACCGCACCGAAGACCTCACCTACCGCGCCGAGATTTCAGAACCGATCTTCCTTGAAGGCGATCTGGATGAGGAGACCATCACCGCCAACACGGCAAAATTGACCGATATCATCGAAGCCGCGATCCGCAAGGAACCGAGCCAGTGGTTCTGGGTACACAACCGCTGGAGGGAGTGATGATCCGAGTCGACAATCCGTTTCAGATCGTTCTGGTCGAACCGGAGATCCCACCCAACACCGGCAACATTGCCCGGCTCTGTGCCGCCACCGGCACCACCCTGCACCTGGTGGGAGAACTCGGCTTCTCGCTCAATGACAAGCACCTGAAACGGGCCGGCCTCGACTACTGGCCGTCGGTTGATCTGAAACGGTGGGATTCGCTGCAGGAGTTACAGCAGGCCTATCCACAGGGACGATTCTGGTACACCTCGAAGAAGGCAGAAAAGCTGCATACTGAAGGTGACTATCGGCCGGGAGATTTTCTCGTCTTCGGCAAGGAGACTCTCGGTCTGCCGGAGGAGCTGCTCGCACAGAACAGCGGGCAATCGATCCGGATACCGGTCAATGACGGAGCGGTGCGCAGTCTCAACCTCTCGACCTCGGCCGGCATCATCCTCTACGAGGCGTTGCGCCAGACCGAAGCCTTCAGCTGACCTTCTCCGCTTCGAAATCGAGCAACCAGACCTTGGTCTTAATCCCCTCGCCCCCCGAATAACCGGTCATCTTGCCACCGGCCCCGATCACCCGGTGACAAGGAATAATCAACGGGATCGGATTGGAAGCCATAATGCGCCCGATCGCCCGGGCTGCGCCGGCCCGGCCGGCCTTCTGGGCCAACTGGCCGTAGGTGAGCTGCCGGCCGAACGGCACCTCCGCCAGCGTATTGAGCACTTTTTGAGAAAACGGGGTCAAGGCAGAAAGTTCGACCGGGAGTGCGAACTGCTTGCGCCGACCCGCGAAATATTCCCGCAACTGCGAGGCCGCCAGCCGGCTGATCCGATTTTCGGATTCATCACCACGCACTTTGAGCTTTGCCAGAACCTGTTGCCGTTCCGGCCCGAAGGCGACCGCGATAACCGCCTCATCGCCTGCGGCAATGCCGAGCGGACCGAGCGGTGAATCGATTTCTGAGAGGAACATTACATCACCCCTTTTTGCGCCGAAGGTTACCGAGCTCCTGCAACAGACGGACACCGAACAGGCGACAGGCCAGCAGGTAGGAGCCGCCACCGGTAAGAACCGCCGCGAAAAGGATCCCGCCGTTTTGCAGCCTAGAAGCGGCATTGCTCCATTCCCCGTAGCCAAGTATCGCCAGCACCACAACCGTCATGATCACGATCGCCGGAATGATCCGCACTGTCGACCTCGCCAGCGACCGGAACGACAGGTTGCCGATCCGCCTTTGCAGCAACCACAACAGGACCAGGGCGTTAAACAGGGAGGCCAGGGTCAGGGCGACCGCCAAGCCAACATGCGCCCAAAACTGCATCAGGATCAGACCGAGCCCGGCGTTGACCAGGAGCGTCCAGAACGAGACCTGGACCGGGGTTTTGGTATCCTGCATCGCATAGAACGCGGGAACCACGACCCGGCTCAGCCCGACACAAAGCAGCCCCGGCGCGTAGGCGATCAGGGCGATCCCCGACTGGTTGACCGCCCGCCAGGCAAACTCCCCACCCATGAAAAAGACGGAATAGATCGGCACCGCGCAGAGCATCAGCCCGATACTGGCCGGAAGGATCAACAGAAACAGCAGCTCAAATGAGAAGTCGAGCGATTTCTTAAACCCGTCCAGGTCATCCTCGGCCATCTGTCGACTCATCGCGGGCAGTACCGCCTGAGCAAGCGAGGCGATCACGATCCCCTGCGGAAATTCGAACAGGCGCTGACCATAATAAAGATACGAGACGGCGCCCTCCGGCAGAAACGATGCGAGCAGACGGGTGACGATGACGTTGATCTGGTAAATGGCGACACCGGCGATCCCGGGCAGCATCAGACGCGAAATCTGGGTAACCGCCGGGTGGCGGAACGCGAATGATGGTTTCGGCAGGTATCCGATCCGGGCCAGCAGTGGGAACTGAAGAAAGAGCTGCAGGGCGCCGCCGAGAACAACCCCGACCGCCAGGGCAGTGATCGGCGTTGCGAAAAACGGGGTCAGGAACAGGGCCGAACCGATCATCGACAAGTTGAGCAGCACCGGCGAGAATGAAGGCAGAAAATAGTAGCCGCGGACGTTGAGGACCCCCGTCACCAGCGCCAGCAGTGAAACAAAAAAGATATAGGGGAACATCAGGCGGTTGAGGTGGTCGGTCAGGGCAAGTTTACCCGGAACATCGTCGAAACCGAAGCCGATAAGACGCACAACCGCCGGCGAAGCAAGGACTCCTGCCAGGGTTACCGCCGCCATAACGATAAAGAGCAGGGTAAAACAGATCGAGGCGACCCGCTTGGCCTCCCCTTCCCCCTGCTTGTGATAGATTCCGCTGAAGGTCGGAACGAAGGCCGCGGTCAGGGAACCTTCGCCGAAAAATCTGCGCAACAGGTTGGGAATGGTGAACGCCATGAAGAAAGCATCGGTGGCGAAGCCGGCCCCGAACAGGTTGGCAACAACCATATCCCGCACCAGGCCGGCGATCCGGCTGGTGCCGGTTGCCGCCCCCATTAATCCGGTAGCTTTTGCTATACGACGGTTCTCTGACATTGCAGAATCTTTAGCATAGAGCCGTTATCAGTCGCAATCATTTTCAAAAACAGCGTTACGATCCGACAAAAAAGTAATTAATTAATTTTAATCCTGTATTAAAATCGTAAAAACAACATAAAACTGGTAACATAGAAACGCATATTAGTTATTTTTAACTTGACGTAAGCGCAATGGGCTGGTAGAAGTACGCTTCGTTAAACAGAGTGCCTGCGAAAAAATACGAACTGTAACGTATACACCGTCTTTATCCATAACAATTATCGGAGGAAACAAAAGTGGCTACCCATAAGTCTGCAATCAAACGTAATCGCCAGAACGCGGTCCGCAATGCACGCAACACCCAGGTCCGCTCGACCATGAGAACCTTTGTCAAGAATGTCCGCACCGCCGTTGCCGACAACGACAAAGAAGCCGCAGAAGCGGCTCTCAAAATCGCCGTCCCTTACATCGACAAGGCCGCGACCAAGGGCGTCATCCACAAGTCGACCGCCAGCCGGAAAATTTCCCGCTTGAACAAACTGGTCAACACCCTCGACTAACAAGCCGGGACATATACACCTTAAAAAAGGGGCCGTTCGGCCCCTTTTTTCGTTTCAAGCAGCAGACCTTCAGGCCTTCAACCCGGTAATATTTAGCAACAACTCCTCGAGTGTTGCGCCGGGGCTCCCCCCCCTGCTCTTCAGGGCGAGATCGGTCGCCAGCAACAGTTCGAACGATTGACGGTATTGCGCGCGGCTGAACAGCTTCGCCTGGGACAAAAGCCCATCTATAAAGTAAGGGTTTACACCGATCCGGCGTGAGATATCCTTGCGCGCCACCCCTTCGTCGATCAGTTCCCGCGACATCCAGAGCTGCCGGAAATGACGGGCGAGCATGCTCAGCACGACCAACGGTGCGACCCCCTCTTCAAGAAGACGACCGAGCAGCCTGAGCGCCTCCCCGACATCGCGCCTGCCGATGGCGTTGACCATATCGAAGATGCTGTCGACCCGGGTATCAGAAACGATCGCCTTGACATCCTCGACATCGACCAGAGTTTTCTCATCGCCCAGGTACTGGAACAACTTTTTCAGCTCACCGTCGATCTCCTGCAGGCTGGTGCCGGAGCGGCGACAAAAAAGTGCCATTGCATCCTCGGTGAACCGGAACCCGGCAGCGCCCGACTGCTCCCTGACAAAGGCAGGGACCTGGTTCTCGTAGAGCGGCTTGAACTCGACCAGGGCTCCCTTTTTCTGAAACAGCTGAAAAAACTTCTTTCGTTTGTCGACCTTCTCTCCGACCAGCACCAGGCAGGTCTCGGCAACCGGATCTTCGAGATAAGGGATGAGCGCATCCAGAGTCGCGGCCAGGAGCTTGTCGGCATCCTTGACCAGAACTAGGCGTAGGGGCGAGAAGACCGGCAAGGTCCTGACACTGTCTAGCAGCTCGTCAGCCTTGGTTTCTTTTCCGTGAAAAACCTGCAGGTTGAAATCGCGGGCGTCTTCCGGAACGGAAGCATCGAGGATCTGGTTCAGTGCCCGATCGAGGAAAAAGCGTTCTTTACCATAGAGATAGACCAGGCCGGGGATGCGACCATCCTTGATCGCTTTTAGCAGATCGGACGATGTCACGGCATATCCTCTCCGAAATTCTCCGTCATCTGCCAGGAGAGGTCTTCTGCCAGGCGACGACAGAGCTGTTGTTGCGTCTCCCGTTCAAGCCCCTCCTGCTCGGTCAGGCTGGCAGTGCTGCTGACAAAATCGAAATCGTGACTGACCTCTCCCTGCCAGAGGATCCGGCCGTCGGCAACCTGGCGCAGGGTAGCATCGATGGTCATGGCAACCCGGTAGGACTTGATATTATCGGCGACACCGTAGGATGCTGCTTTGATTCGATAGTTTTTAACAAAGCCTGAGAGAACGGCCTCCGCGTTATCGATGGATTCAACTAGACTAACATCATGCATACGCATCAGGCGATAGGTCACCGCCTCGGTGATACAGGTGGAGAGGTACGGCTCGGCGGTTTTATTTTCGAACAACTCAATCCGGACCTTCGAAATTCCACCCGGCATCGCAGCTCCGTCACCGGGAAAATGGTACCCGCAGCCGGAGATTGAGAGAAGAGATGCAATCAGTATGCAGAGAGAGAAAAGTCTCACGAAACGACCACGTTGACCAGGCGACCCGGCACCACGATTACCTTGCGCAGCGTCTTTTCGGAAATGAAGCGGGCAACGTTCGGCTCCTCGAGAGCGGCCTGGCGGATCGCCTCTTCGGCTGCATCGGCGGCGACCGTCACCTTACCCCGCACCTTGCCGTTGACCTGAACCACGAGCATGATGCTCTGTTCGACCAGAGCCTCCTCGTCGCAAACCGGCCAGCTGCGCAGCGAGAGACGGTCCTCATGGCCGAGCTGGCTCCACATCTCCTCGGCGATATGCGGAACGAACGGTGTCAGCAGGATCACCACCGTCTCCAGCGCTTCGCGCAGAACCTCGGGGTGCTCTTTCTTGGCGTCGAACAGGTAGATGGCGTTAACCAGCTCCATCACAGCCGCAATCGCCGTATTAAAATGAAAACGTCCATCGATATCTTCGGTCACCTTCTTGATGGTGCGATGGACGATCCGCCGCAGGTCAGCACCGTCCCCATCGGCCGATTTCGCCGGGGCGACATCCTTGATCAGCTCGAGGTTTTCTGCCACCCCGCGCCACACGCGGTTAAGGAAACGGTAGCAGCCTTCCACGCCCTGCTCATTCCACTCGAGATCCTTCTCGGGCGGAGCCGCAAACAGCGAAAAGAGGCGCGCCGTGTCGGCACCGTAACGGGCGATCAGGCTGTCCGGATCAACCACGTTCTTCTTCGACTTGCTCATCTTTTCGTTGCGCCCGGTCGTAACGTGGGTCTGGCACTTCGAGCAGGCGCCGTCGACGATCTCCTCCGGGTAGAGCCAACCATGCTCAGGGCACTGCTTGGTCTCCATGCAGACCATCCCCTGGGTCAGCAGGTTGGTGAACGGCTCGTCGACATCCATCATCCCTAGGTCGCGCAGAATCTTGGTGAAGAAGCGAGCGTAAAGCAGGTGCATGACCGCATGTTCGACCCCGCCGATATACTGATCGACTGGCAGCCAGTAGTCAGCCTTCGCCTTGTCGAGTACCCCCTGATCATAATCGGGACAGGCGTAGCGGGCGAAATACCAGGAACTCTCGACGAAAGTGTCGAAGGTGTCGGTCTCACGCCTTGCCGGCTTGCCGCAGGTCGGGCATGGAGTATTGACGAACGAATCGAGGGACGCCAGCGGGCTCCCCCCTTCGCCGCTGAAGGCGACGTCGGTCGGCAGAACGACCGGCAGGTCACTCTCCGGCACCGGTACGACGCCGCAGCTGTCGCAGTAGATGACCGGAATCGGCGTTCCCCAGTAGCGCTGGCGCGAAACGCCCCAGTCGCGCAGTCGGAAGTTGATCGCCTTCTTGCCAATCCCCTGTTCTTCAAGGAAGTCGGCGATCTTCTCTTTAGCCGATTCATTGTCGATGCCGTCGAACTGCCCGGAATTGGCCATGGTTCCGGAACCGGCCCAGGCTTCGGACATCGATTCGACGTCGATTTTATCTTCGGGCTGAATGACGACGATCAACGGCAGCTCGTATTTGCGGGCAAACTCGAAGTCGCGCTGGTCGTGGGTCGGGACCGCCATCACCGCTCCGGTACCGTATTCCATCAATACGAAATTGGCGACATATACCGGCATCTTCTCGCCGCTGACCGGGTTGATGCAGTAACTGCCGGTAAAGACCCCTTCCTTCTCGTAGTCATCGCTGGTCCGCTTGACCTTGTCCTGTTTCGCGACCTTGGCCACGAACGCCTCGACTTCGGCCACCTGGTCCGGCCTGGTCAACTCCTTGACCATCGGATGCTCGGGCGCCAGGCTCATGAAGGTCGCACCGTAAAGTGTATCCTGGCGGGTGGTGAAGACCTTGATCTTGTCCTGTTTTGCCTCGATTTGAAAATCAATCTCGCAACCGATGCTCTTTCCGATCCAGTTGCGTTGCATGGTCAGGACCGATTCTGGCCAGCCATCGAGCTTGTCGATGCAGTCGAGCAGCTCCTCGGCGTAATCGGTAATCCGGAAGAACCACTGCTCCAGCTCTTTCTGCACGACCTCGTTATCGCAGCGCCAGCAGTTGCCGTCATCGACCTGCTCGTTGGCCAGAACGGTCTGGCAATCGGGACACCAGTTGACCGAGGAGCTCTTCTTGTAAGCGAGCCCTTTCTCCAGCATTTTCAGAAAAACCAGCTGCTCCCAACGGTAATAGTCGGCATCGCAGGTCGCGAACTCACGTTCCCAGTCGTACGACAACCCCATCCGCTTGAGCTGATGGCGCATGTTGTCGATATTTTCGTAGGTCCATTTCGCCGGGTGGGTACCGTGTTGGATCGCCGCATTCTCGGCCGGCATGCCGAAAGCGTCCCATCCCATCGGGTGCAGGACATTGTACCCCTGCATGGTCTTGAACCGGGAGACGACATCCCCGATCGAGTAGTTGCGGACATGCCCCATATGGATACGTCCGGAAGGGTACGGGAACATCTCGAGGACGTAATATTTTGGGCGATCGGACTCCTCCGATACGCGGAAGCTGTTCTCCGCCTCCCAGGTTTTCTGCCATTTCAACTCGACCGCAGCGGCATCGTAACGTTCTTGCATAGAAAACACCTAAATCAGTAAATAGAAACAGGAATACCGGCCTTGGTTTGCCGGTATCGATCACTGTACATATCTATCTGGCAACGGTAGGCCGGGTTTTGACAGGCCGGCCCACCACGCCAGCATTTATTTTTCCCGGTAGGTAATCCGACCACGGCTCAGGTCGTAGGGGGACAATTCAACCGTCACCCGGTCGCCCGGCAGGATCCGGATATAGTATTTGCGCATCTTTCCGGAAATATGGGCCAGGACTACATGGTCATTGTCGAGCTTGACCCGGAACATTGCATTCGGCAACGGCTCGATAACCTCGCCTTCAACTTCGATAGCTTCTTCTTTAGCCAACAGCTTTCTCCTTTTATCTTTTCAGGTCGTCTGTGAACCGATCAGAGGCTCAACAGTCTCTTGGTTACGTCGATAATCTTCGTGGTCTGGATCGGCTTGGTGATGTAATCGTTGGCGCCGATCGCCATCGCCCTCTCCTTATCCTCGTTGGCCCCCTCGGTGGTGATGATAACGATCGGAACTTCCTTGTAATTCGGATCGTTGCGCACCAGGCTGACCAGCTTCAATCCATCCATGATCGGCATGTTGATATCGGTCAGGATCAGGTCGAATTTTTCGGCAGAAATCTTTTTCAGGCCATCGACCCCATCATTCGCCTCAGTAATATTGAGACCACGGATGCGCTTCAGGGCGAATACGATGAGTTGGCGCATGGTCGGTGAGTCTTCTACAACGAGGACATTAAATGTCGACATGAATTCCTCCGAAAACCGTCATTTATTTCGTCATTAAATCGATAAAGCCCTGAATCGTGGAAAGTTTCCGTTCCGATTCGGTATAGAGCTTGGAAGAGAAAATCGCCGTCGCGGCGTGTCCGGCGAGCAGGGTAAACAGCTCGTAATCGACGTCGGTAAACTTCTCTTTCTGGACAAGGAGCTTGTAGATGACGATAACGCCGATAACATGCTCCTTGATCTTCAGCGGAATACAGACCAGCGGATGATGAAAATCCCGCTCGTAACCTTCCAGCTCATCAATAAAGTAGTTTTCGCCGGTCTTCGCCATCTCGCCGATAATCCCCTCTCCGAGTTCGAAGGTCGGCAGATCGCTGTTCTGTAGCCCTTCACTGGCGACCGCCGCTAGCTTGTTCGATTTTTCATCGAGCAGCAGCACCGAAAATTCTTCGGCGCCGATCAGGTTGATAACGATCTCGAGAATAACCTGCAGCACCTCGCGAAAATCGAGGGTCGAGTGGAGCTGGTAGGAGGCGATGTAGAGGTTGGCCAGCATGTTGTTTTCGTTCTCGATCTCGACGTAGCGGTTGGCGAAATCGACATTCTCGGCCTCGACCTGCTTGATCCGGCCGAGAATCTGATCCTTCTCATCCTCGAGCTTCTGGATCTTCTCGAGCAGTTTTTCCGAGCCGGCCGATCCATCACTCGACTGCAGCTCCTTCAGCTGCTCTTCGAGCTGAACCTGATTGTAGCGCAGGCGCTCGTTCTCCTTGAGAAGGTCGTGAGTAAAGTCCGCGCCCTTCTTGAAGACCTGCAGGAATTCTTCGGCCCGCTTCTGCTGATCGGGCCCCTGTTCCTTCTCTTTATCACTCATTCAGACACTCCTCGGTATCGGAAAATAGATCGGCATATCCTAACAGCCCCCACCGAAAATTTCCACATTTTACCGCAGAATAGACCTAAAAACCACATTCACCCAGAATACTGTCGCACATCCTGTCGAGGATAACGACCCGGCTCACTTTGCCGGTCGCGATCGCCTCCTTCGGCATCCCGAAAACGACGCTGCTCTCTTCCGATTCGGCAAAGATACGTCCGCCTCCCTGGCTGATCCGGGCCGTCCCCTCGGCCCCGTCGTTGCCCATACCGGTCAGAACGACGCCGAGCACGGAAGGTCCATAAAATTCGGACGCAGAATTGAACATCACGTCGACCGACGGAACGTAACGCTGTCCCGGCAGCGGATCGTCGATTTCGACAACGATCTCTTCGCCGCGCCGACGGAAGGTCAGGTTCTTGCCACCGGGGGCGACCAGGACCTGACCGGGCCGAACCATGTCACCGGTTTCAGCCTCCTTGACGTCGAGCGCCGAAAACTTGTTGAGCCGCTCGGCGAAAGCCTTAGTAAACCCGGGCGGCATATGTTGCGAGATAACGAAACCGACCGGTATCTTCTCCTGTATCTCCGAAAAAATCTTCTGCAGCGCCGGTGGGCCGCCGGTCGAAGCGCCGATGGCGACCAGTTCGATCGGACTCTCATTTTCTGACTTGGCCACTGCGCTCCGCACCCGACGACGCGGTGCCGCTCCACCCTCCGGGGTCGAACGGCGAAGGACTTTCTGCATGTCGGTCTTAACCAACGCCTTAACCTTCTCATGCAGGTCATCCCTGATATTGAACAGTTCGGGCGAGATCCGAGCGCTCGGTTTGGGAATGAAGGTGACCGCACCGAACTCCATCGCCCGGAAAACATTTTCATCATCGGAACGGGAAGAAACAACGATTACCGGTACCGGCTTGTTCTGCATCAGGATACGCAGCACGGTGAAACCGTCCATGCGCGGCATCTCCAGGTCGAGCGTCACCAGGTCGGGCTCGAGATCGATTGCCTTGCGCAGCGCCTCTTCACCATCGCAGGCATAGTCGACGACCTTGACCTGCGGCAGCTCCTCGAGCATCCGGATAATGGTTCTGCGATTGTAGGCAGAGTCGTCGACAACGAGAACCCTGATCGTTTCCTGGGTCATAGCAATGATTTTTCGATTGTTTGAGCTGGTCGCTGGTAGACCATGTCATTTATAAAATGACGCAGCGCGAACGAGCTGGTGATATTCATCAACGACTCGGAATGACCGAGCAGCAGAAACCCTTCGGGATGCAGTCTCTGGTAAAAACTTTCGATCACCTTCTTCTTGGCAGCGATATCGAAATAGATGATGACGTTGCGGCAGAAGATGATATCCATCTTACCCAGAAGCGACACCTTCGATGAATCAAACAGGTTGAGATGACTGATCGAGACATGCTTCCTGACGTTGTCGTTCACCCGGAACTTGCCATCGACGGCAGTAAAAAACCTGTTTTTAGCCGTTTCTTCCGTCGCCCGGAAGGAGATATCGCTGTAGACACCCTTGCGCGCGATCTGCAGTACCCGGTGACTGATATCGGTGCCGATGATTTCGATCTCCCAATCTCGAAATTCCGGTTTGTCGAGCAACAGCATGGCGATGGTATAGGGTTCCTCACCGGTCGAGCAACCGGCGCTCCAGATGCGCAGCTTCTTCCCTTCCTGCTTCGCCTCCTTGCGGATCTTCACTTCCGGCAGGATCTCGTCGACAAAGGTCTTGAGCTGAAATTCCTCGCGGAAAAAGTAGGTTTCGTTGGTAGTAATGATATTGATAACTTCGGTCAGCTCCTGATCCTTGACCTTGTTGTAGCGCAACAGAAAGTAGTAATCCTTGAAATTTTTCAGGCGATGGTACTGCAGGCGCTTGCCGAGGCGCCGTTCGAGGAGGAATTTCGATTCCTCGTCAAAAAAGATGCCGCAATGCTGATAGATGAAGTCCCGCAACAGGCGGAACTCCTCTTCGTTCATCTTTATGTCCGGGCCGGAGAAGATCATGGCGGCTCAACGGACCTCCTGCTTCAACATCACCAGCAACTCCTGCAGTTCGTGACGGACGAACTCGTCCTCCTCTTCGGCCAGCATCGCTTCGACTTTTTCGCGACAGGCGGCCCCCTTGACTTCGGCCATAACCCGGGCAAAGTTCAGCCGGACCTCCTGCTGCGGATGGCGGCTCAAAAACTCTTCGACCCCGTCGAACCAACCCGCGTCGCCACTCTCCTGTAAAAGCTTAAGCGCGGCGTTGATTACCTCAGCGTCTTTGTGCTCAAGCGCAGCCAGAGCGTACTTCTGGAAACCCTCGAGCCCGAGCTGTTTCAGGGTTTCGAGGACGGTAATGCTGACCAGTCCGACCGGATCGAGCAGCGATGGTTCAATTTCCTTCGCCGCCTCCGCTCCGCAAAGCTGACCGAGGGACCTTATCGCCGCGGCCCGCACCCACATATCCTCATCCTGCAGCGCAAGCCGCAACGAATCGATCGCCTCGTCGCTGCCGGTGGACCCGAGCGCTTCGGCCGCCAGCGCGCGGACTTCGCTGTTCTCGTCGGTCAAAGCAAGCATCAGGGCCGAAATGTGAGTGGCGCCGCTCTTCCCCTCCAACGCCCGGATCGCCGCCGATCTGACCTCGGCCGAAGCATCCTTGATCGACGCAGCTATATGCTCCTCGACCTCCTCTCCGTCGAGCCGGCCGAGCACGGTAATGACATACATCCGGATCTGTGGCGAGGGATCTTCGAGATAAGGACAAAGCGCTTCAACAACCGGGCCGTAATGGCGATCGCCCACTTCGATCAGGGACTGCATCGCCGCTTCGCAGACCTCCTCCGTGTCGTCACCGAGGGCCGCGACCAGTTGCGGAATCACCTCAATGCCTCCGACCTTGCCGAGTGACTGGACCGCAACCTGGCGCATCTCCGGCTCGGTATCGGCAAGCGCAGAAAGGAGATGATCGATCGCTTCGACCACCGCCGCCTCGCCGTAGATATAGGTAAGATAAGCCCGGCAGCGGCCCGAGGTGTCGGACCAGGCAGCAAGCAGTGGCGCCGCATCCATCTTACCGATGGAGATCAGCGCCATTACGGCATCTTCACGCAGTTCCGGGTCTTCGACCAGATCGAGCAGTACGGTGACGCTCTTCGCCGTCGCGACACAGGGAAGCAGGTTCACTACCGCCTTCTTGACCGCCTGGCTGCTGCTCGTCAGCAGACCGATCACCGCTTCGAAGAGCGCCGCGTCGGACTGCAACGGGATAATATTCTCCAGAAACCCCTGTGCTTCGTGTGACAGCTTACCGAGAGCGAGCACCGCCGCCTCCCGGACGTTTTTCATTTCATCCGACAGGCTCTGCAGCAGAAACGGTATCGCCGAAGAATCACCGACGCGACCGAGGCAGTCGAGCAACGCCTTGCGTAGCAGCTTGTCATCACTGTAGGCGAGAAGCCGTTCGACCGGCACCTCGACATTGATCTGTCCGAGCGCCTCGAGGATGGTGAACCGGAACAACAGATCGGGGGTCTCCATCGCCTCGAGCAGCGGCGCAACCGCCTCGGCGGCTCCGAGTTTGCCGAGGTTCTCGGCAGCGGCGGCCCGGACGTTCCCATCGTCGTCCTTAAGCGCTTCGATCATCGGCGCCACCGATCGTTCATCCGGAATTTCGCCGAGGATATCGAGGGCAAACTTGCGCACGTCGTGATCATCGGACGCGATTTCTTTGATCAGGTGTGGGGTGGAGAGAGCTCCGAGACGGATCAGGATTTCGACGGCGGTGTTGCGCAGACCGGCGTTCTCCTCCGAATAGAGGCACTTAACAACATCGCCGATATGGCTTTCGACCTGCGGAAAGGTCAGGAACAGCTCGGTCGCCTCCTTGCGCACCCGCCAGCTGATGTCACCGAACGCGATAAAGAGCTGCTTCTTGAACGGTTCGGGATCCTTCCGGTCAACCAGCTGCAACGCCGCCAACCGCTCCTCTTCCTGTTCGGACCGTAACAATTCTTCCAGCTTGTCTATGCTTGAAGCCTGTTCCGACATTGATTTCTCCTAGAGAGATATATCAGCACGTCGTTTTTCGATAAACGACTCAAACTCGGACTGCAGGATATCGGGACCACCGCTATCAACGAGGTCGGGAAAACGCTCCCGGAAGAGCTTCTGACCTTCCGTTATCTCGTCATCGAGCAGCTCGAAAAAACTTCCTTCCTGTACCCCCTGTTCAACCTTCTGCTGGTTGTAAAGGGCGATATCGGAAACGATATTACGGGCCAGGCGGTGCGCCTTCTGCGTCATCTCACACGCTTCGGCAGCAGAGGTCTCTTCGGTTTCGGCCTTCTGGATCTCGGAATTGAGCTCAGTCGAAAAGCGTCTCTCCTCGATCTCCTGGTCGGGTGTCTGCGCTTCGCTCTCGACCCGCTCCTCCCGGTTTGTCTCCAGGTCGCCAACGGGGGCCGGCTCGGCACCGGTCAGCAGACGATTGATGGTCGCGACCAGCGAATCGGGCAGGTGATGTTTTTCGATATATGCATCGGCGCCGTAGAGTGATGCCGGGCGCCGTTTGTAGGCCATTTTGTTATAAACCGATGAGAGCAGGATGATCTTGACCTGCTCCAGCCCGGCCACCGACCTGATCCGCTCGACGACCTCGAAGGCATAGAGCCCGGGCAGTGCGACATCGACAATGGCAACCTGCGGCGGTCTGGCCTGCATGGCGTCAAGGGCCGAAGGCCCGTCAAAGCAGGTCTGGCTGCCGATATCGGCTTTATTCAGGATTTCCTGAATGGCACCGCAGAGCGCCGGGTCACTATGGGCGACCAGAACGTTTATCGAAGCCGATGCCGTAGCCGGATGCGGAACATGAACCGCAAAGACTTTTTGGCATTTGACGCATTTGAGGGTCACTTGCTTGCCGGCAAATTTATCCTCGTTCAGGCGATACTGGGCGGAACAAGAGGGACAATTGGTCAACATATCAAATCACATCCATCAACAACTGAGCTTTGGTGTCACGCATCCGGCCTTACTTCAACGAGCCGGGCGGGTTTCATCCAGATTATTCCGGATCTGTTCGAGATTGATTTTCTCTTCCGAAGAAAGAATTTTTTCCAGGTTGAGGATCATCACGAGCTCGTCCTCGCGATGACAGACCCCGAGAAAGTAGTCCGTCTCCTTTTCATTCAGAAAACGGGGGGCCGGCTGGATCTCCTGGCGGGTGAAGGTCCGGACCTCCGCGACTTCATCGACCATCAGGCCGATGATCTTGCCGGCCAGAACGCTAATGATGATCCGCGCCTTCGGCCCCTCTTCGACCCAGGGGCTGTCGAAACGACGTCTCAGGTCGACCACCGGGATCACCGTCCCGCGCAGGTTGATCACCCCTTCGATAAAGACGGGCGCCTTCGGGACCGGGGTCAGTTTCTGCGGCCTGATCACCTCCTTTATCCGGAGGATGTCGAGCGAGTACATCTGGGCGCCGACCCTAAAACAGGCGAGCTGAATCTCCTTGCGCGATGTCTCTTCCGCCCCGGCAGGGATTTCGGACTGAGCGAGCTCTTTCGTCATTTCGTCAAAAATCGCTGAATGGTTTCAATAACCATGACCGACTTGAACGGCTTGGTAATGTACCAATCGGCGCCGACCTTCTCCCCCCGGGCCATATCTTCGCGGCTCTTCTTGGCGGTCAGCATGATCACCGGAATATCCTTGGTCTCCGGGTTCTCCTTGATCCGCTGGCAGACTTCGAAACCGTCGATTTCGGGCAGCATGATATCGAGCAGGACCAGGTCCGGCTTCTCCTCGTCGATCGCTTCGAGCGCCTTCTTGCCGTCCGGCACACCACGGACATCGTACCCCTTGGACGTTAAAAGAATACTTTCCAGCTTGAGCAAACTCTCTTCGTCTTCCACAATCAGGATTTTCTGTTTAGCCACGAGCAGCTCCTTTCTAGGTCAATCAAAGCAGTTCGGCATTGATGACATTCGACAAATCGAGCAGGATGAGCATTCTTTGGTCAACCCTGCCAACCCCATTAACAAAATCTCGATCGAGACCGGACAACACCGTCGGCGGCGGCTCGATACTTTTCAATGGAACATCGACAACCTGGTTGATGCTGTCGATCAAAAGCCCGGCGATACGCTCCTCGTCCTGGCAGACGATAATCCGCGCCGACGGACCGAGTTCGGCCGTGCCCAGGTTGAGACGTCGACTCAGGTCGAAAACCGGCACGATCATACCCCGCAGGGAAATGATCCCCTTGATGAACCCGGGGACCCGCGGAATCTCGGTCACTTCCCGCGGCTTGATAATCTCGGTCACCGACTCGATCGAAAGCGCATACTCCTCGTCGGAGAGGGTGAAGGTCAACCACTGCTCCGTATTGCTGTCGGCCATCTCATCTTCGGACGAAAGCGCCTGCAGGTAGACATCCTCGGTAGCCAGTTCGCCATCGACCTGAAAGGCGAAAAGCGCTTCGAGCGGATCGACTTCCAACTTCCCAGTGTCGGACACCTCGACAACCGCCGGCTCCGACTCCGGTTCAGGTGCCGGCTCATCCACAGGCTCTTCGGCCGGAAGTTCTTCCTCAGCGGGCCAGATATCCTCGTCAGCAGCAGGGGGAGCGACCTCTTCCGGTGTCTCCGCAACGACCGGCTCGGCCATTTCGATCTCCTCGGGCGGTAGCTCCTCGACAACAGGCTCTGCTACCGGCTCCTTGTAAACGGCCGACTTCTCCTTCTTGCTCTTCGCCTTTTTCCGGATTTCAACCAGATCCATCGATTAACGTCTTTCGCCTCTAGTTCATGTCAAGCTCGGTCATGACCGCGGCCATGATCGAACCATCAACCTTTTCCATATCGCGTCCGAACCCCTCTAACAGGGCGAGGGTCGCCGCGTGATTGATCTTACGCGGAATACCGCCGGAATAGCCATAGAGGGCATCGATCGCTTCCGGGGTAAACAGGCCCGGCGCGCCGCCGGCAATCATCATCCGGCAGTCGAGATAATCTCCGATCTCTTCGTGGTCGAGCGGTTCGAGGTCGTACTGCATCCCGAAACGTTGGCGCAACGGCTCGTAAACCCGGTGTGCCAGCCTTTTACGCAGTTCCGGCTGTCCCATCAGCACGACGCTGATCAGGTTCTGATCATCGAGCTGATAATTGGTCAGCAGCCGGATTTCGTCAAAAGTCTCCTTGTGCGGCACCAGCTGCGCTTCGTCGATGATCAGAACCGGGCAGATCCCCTCTTCATAAAGCGCGTAGAGGCAGCCGCCGATCTGTTCCAGCAGATCGACCTTGTACCGGGCCGGGTCGTCGATCCCGAGCCGCACCGCCAGTGAGCGTAAAAACTCCATCGGCGACAACCGGGGATTGATCAGCAGGATTACCCGGTACGAATCGTCGAGCTCGTCGATCAGGGCCCGCGAGAGCGTCGTCTTGCCGCAGCCGATCTCCCCGGTCAGCAGGATCAGATCCCGCTCCTCGACCGCATAAACGAGCCGGGAGAGCGCTTCCTTGTGCCGTCGGCTCAGAAACATGAAACGCGGGTCCGGCGTCTTGCTGAACGGCTTGTCGGTCAGCCCGTAAAATTCCTCAAACATTGACGTTTATATCCCCGCGCAGTGCTTCTCCCATGAGACCACCGACATCGAGCACCAGGATCGTCTTCTGATTGCCGAGGTCGGCCGCGCCGGCGATGCCGCGAACAAACGACAGGGCGTTGCCGAGCGACTTGATGACGACGTCCTGCTGTCCCAACAGATCATCGACTACGATCCCGAGCCGCTTTTCGGCCAGCCCGACCACGGCCACGAAACAGCGCTCGCTCCGTTCTTCGCTTTTCTCAAGCTCGAAGATATCGGCCAGCCGCAGCAGCGGTAACGTGCTGTTGCGCAGCTCGAAAACCTCCTTGCGCTCGATCGTCTTGATCGCCGACTCATCGATCATCAGCGTCTCCAGCACCGAGTTGATCGGGATGGCGTAGGTCTGGTTAACCGACTGTACGATCAGAGCCTTGATGATGGCCAGGGTGATCGGCAGGGTGATTGTGAGCGAGGTCCCCCTGCCGACTTCACTGTCGATTTCGATCATTCCGGAGAGCGCGGCGATGTTGTTCTTGACCACGTCCATGCCGACGCCCCGGCCGGAGAGCTCGCTGACCTCGTCCCGGGTGGTAAAGCCGGGCATGAAGATCAAGTCGTAGATATCCTCGCGGTTCAGCTCGGTGCTGTTGTCGATCAGCCCCTTGCTGACCGCCTTTTTGCGGATCACCTCCGGGTCGATGCCGCGACCGTCGTCCTTGATTTCGATAACGACATGATTCCCCTTTTGCGATGCCCAGAGGCAGATCGTCGCCTGCTCCGGCTTGCCGGCAGCCTGGCGCTCTTCGGCCGATTCGATACCGTGGTCGATGGCGTTGCGGATGATGTGTTGCAGCGGATCGGAGAGATCCTCGACGATCAACTTGTCGAGCTCGGTATCGGCCCCCTGGATATCGAGTGCGGCCTTCTTCCCCTGCGACTTGGCCACCTGCCGGACGATGCGGAGCATCTTGTCGAAGAGCTGGGCGATCGGCACCATCCTCACGTCCATGACCCCTTTTTGCAGATCTTCGAGCTTGCGCTCAAGGTCGCGGGTCGCCTTCTGCATCGTGTTGACAATATCGTCGCGGCCCTGCGCCTTCATCCGGTCGCCGAGGTCGACAAACGCCCCTTTGGAGAGCACCAACTCGCCGACGATATTCATCAGCTCGTCGAGTTTGTCGATATCGACCCGGACCGTACGGCTGATCGAGCGCAGGCTGCCGCTCGTCTCCTGGCCGGGTTGGGCGAGTTCCGTCTCGAGCTCCTCCCGGGGCAGCTCCTCTTCAACGGGAGCAGCAACTTCGGTTGCCGTTGTCGATGCGCCGCCGGCGATCGCTTCGACCGCGACTTCGCTATCATCGATTTTGTCGACAACTTCGGCCTCGTCACGAGCAGTTCCGAGAAGCAGCTGAAAAGCGATCCGTTCGCTCAGGTCACCGGCGCACGGCAGGGTGCTGATCACCTCACCGACCTGTTTGAGCAGATCGGTCACCGCGGCGAGGCCCTGGTCGAAATTGGCCAGGTCGAAGGCGACCATGACCCGGAAGATATTGTGCCCCTTGTTCAGGTTCTCGAGTAACCGATGCTCTTCGTATTCGGTCAGGACATTGAGGATTTCCGGATCGATGTCGTATTTGCCGAGCCCGGAGTCGGAATCGGAATCACCGGAAAGAACCTGTTCGATACGATCGATAACCGGAGAAATATCACAGCTGTACGATTCATCCTCCCCCTTGCCATGAACCAGCTGGGTCAAAAAGGAAAGTGACTCGAACAGAACCTCGATCAGGGCATCGTTGAGGGCGACCTTGCCGAGGCGGAAGTTGTCGAGGAGGTTTTCCATGTGGTGGGCAAGATCGGAGACATCCTGAAAACCGAACATTCCGGCCAGCCCCTTTAAGGAATGGGCTCCACGGAAGATACTGTTGATCAGATCGGGGTCGGTCTCGCCCTTGTCGCTCTCGTCGCCGAGCGTAACAAGGTCGAGGTTCAACTTCTCGATAATCTCTTCGGCTTCACCGAGAAATTCTTTCAGCGGCTGTGAAGATGAGTCGTTCGACAAGATCCCCTCCTAAACCAGATATTCCCTGATGAGCGACTGCAACTCCTCGGGCTTGAAGGGCTTGACCAGATAGGCGTCGGCGCCGAGAGAGAGCCCCTTCTCCCGGTCCTTCTCACTCCCCTCGGTGCTGATAATGATAAGCGGTGTATCCTTGTAGTTGGGATTGTTCTTGATAAAGCTGATCAGTTCCAGGCCGTTGATGTCCGGCATGTTGATATCGGTGATCACCATATCAACCTTCTCGCGCGGCAGGATGCGCAGTGCCTCGAATCCGTTGGCCGCTTCAACCAGCTCATATTCGCCGAGCGCCGAGATCGTCGATACGATCAATGAGCGCATGGTTTGCGAGTCCTCAGCTATCAGGATCTTTTTTGCCACGCTTCTCGTCTCCGTCAATACAATTCAATTAAAATTAAACAGCCTGCCCACCCTTGTGCCGGCGTTCCTGAAGAGCCCTCTCCATGGCCAGACCGGCCTGTGACAGGAAAATCTCCAGCGATTCGGTATTGCTCACCGGTTTCTGGTCGGGGAGATTATCGCCGTAGATGATGGCGACTACGTTCCCCTCGCTGATGATCGGGCCGATAAAGATATCGGTCGGACGTTCGCCGCCGAGCTGTTCGACCAGGTACTTATCCCATTCGCTGTCTCCGACCTGGGTGTGTTGCGGGGCAAACTCGGTCAATGCCTTTTTTAGCACCGAGTCAGCCTGCGCCGGCAACTTGATCTGGCGCACATGTTCGTCCGGGTTGCCATCCTTAGTTTCGATCCCGAACTGACCGAGGCCGACAATATGGTCTCCCTTGACGAAGAAGATGACGGCCCGGTTCATCATCTCGCTGGCGAAACGGAGAACGAGCAGGATGATGCCGCCGCCGAGCGCCGGGTTGTTCAGCTCCTGCAACATGCCGCCGAGAAGGTGGATGCCCGGGGTCGGTTCGATCCGGGTCGGTCTCGCTTCAAGTTCTGCATCGTCGACCTCTTTGAGCAGCTCGGCCCCGAAATTGTAACCGATCTCGCCCTTGACCGCCTCGGCCGACACCCCGACCGACTCGGGATCGACAAAGGTTGCGACCTTCATCATCAAATCGGCCAAAATCTGCTTCCCCCGCGCCTCGGAGAGCTGGTTCTTCTTCGGCTTGAGCAATAGCGCAGCAAGCTTGAGCGGCGCCAGCTTCGCCTCGAGTTCCGGCGTCACCTGGTCGGTCATCAGCATCAGCAGCAGGTCAGGATACTTCTCCTTGGTGATCTTCGCGACTTCGATGCCACCGGAGATGCCGCTGCCGTCGAGCTTCGGCATCACTAGGTCGACCATCAGGATCGGTTTCTGTCCCTCTCCGACCGCCGTCTCCAGCGCTTTGAGGAAGTTATTGCCTGCGGTAAAGACGTTGACGTCGAGATTCAGCTCGCGCATCTGGCGGGCCACGGTCTGGGCGGTCAGCTGATCGTCATCGACCAGGAACAGCGGTGGCCCGGTGGTTTGGGAAGCCGTTTCCGACTCGGCCGGTGTTTCCTGAATAGCGGCTTCCGGCTCGGGCACGCTCTCTTCCGAGGCGACCTCGGCCGCCAGCTCCTCACCGAGCAGTTCAACCAGATCAACAATCGACTCTTCCTGCTCCTCCTCGATCGCCTCGCCACGGTGTTTCTTCTCGTCGAGGATGCGGCTCCCCTCCATCGCCAGCCACTGGGGGTTCAGCCCCTGGTCAAGCATCAGCTGGAGCGGGTTGACGCTGCCCGAGGCGAGCTCGGTCGGCTCGCCGAGTTCGAAGGAGAAGGTCCCCTCGTTCCAAGCGAAAAAGCTGTAGACGATCTTTTCGATCTGTTCCTTGGCCACCTCTTCGATTTTTTCGGCAGGAATTGCGAATTTCTCGCTCAGGATAGTGCCGATGCGGGAAGGATTATCGGAGTTGCGCTGGACAAAGAGCGCTTTCTTGAGGGTCTCGAGGTCGACTAGGTCGTGCTTGACCAGCATGTCGCCAAGATTGACCTTGCTGGAACTGGAAGTCGCGCGAATGACCTGGCCCTCGAGGAAGGTAACATGCCCTTCACGGCCGATGCTTTCCAGGGTCAGGACTCCAGATTTTCGGCTGAGGCTGACGATCTGGAGTATCTCTCCCAGACCAAGGTCCTCTAGATTTCCGACCAGACTCATTTCAGCTCCTGTCGATCGCCCTACAACCAGATTCAAAAACAGCGCCTAAGACGCGAATATTAAACAAGAAATTACTATATATCAGCATTAATTACAAGTAAAGGAAATTAACCCGATCTTTCCCGGTCGCGATATTGCACCCGCAGCGGCACACCGGTGAAGCCGAACGCCTCCCGGATCTTGTTAGTGAGATAACGGCGATAGGAGAAATGCACCCCCTCCGCCTTGTTGACGAAAACGACGAAAGTCGGCGGCCGCACCTTGGTCTGGGCCATGTAGAAAAATTTCAACCGTTTCCCCCGATACATCGAGGGCTGATGCGCCTCGACCGCGTCCTGCAGCACCTTGTTCAGAGTGCTGGTCGGGATCTTGCGATTGAACTCGGTAGCAACCGTCTCGACCTCGTCCATGATCTTGGCGACCCGCTGCCCGGACAGCGCCGAGACGAAGAGGATCGGCACATCGCCGAGGAACTTGAAGCGGTAGCGCAGATCCTTGACGAAGGTCCCCATGGTCGTGTTGTCCTTTTCGACGAGATCCCACTTATTGACAACCAGGACCACCGCCCGCCCCTTCTCGAAGGCGTAGCCTGCGATAGTCAGATCCTGCTCGGAGACCCCCTGCGAGGCATCGACCACGGCGAGGACGACATGGGCCCGGTCCATCGCCTTGAGCGCCTGAACGACGCTGAACTTCTCGAGCTTCTGGCTGACCTTCCCCTTGCGCCGGATGCCGGCGGTATCGATCAGCACGTAGCGCTTTTTGTTGTAGCTGAAAACCGAGTCGATACTGTCCCGTGTTGTCCCGGCAACCGGGTTTGCAACCACCCTCTCCTTGCCGAGCAGGCGGTTGACCAGAGACGACTTGCCGACGTTCGGCCGACCGATGATCGCCAGCCGGGTCTCCCCTTCGGCTTCCTTTTCAGATGCGGCCGCCGGCAGGAACGCCAGGAGATGATCCATCAGGTCGTGAATGCCGCGACCGTGCTCGGCCGAAAGCGGAAAAAGCTGCTCGGCGCCGGTTTCGTAAAACTCGACGACCGCCTCCTCCTGTTTTTCGCCATCGATCTTGTTGACGATGTAAAGCACCGGCTTATCGACTCGGCGCAGCATGCTGATGACCTCGTGATCGGACGGGGTGACCCCTTCCCGGCCATCCATGACGAAGAGGATGACATCCGCCTCCTCGATCGCCAGCTGCGACTGCTCGCGCATCTGGACCAGCAGCCGATCCTCGCTGACCGGCTCGAAGCCGCCGGTATCGATCAGGGTAAACGGCCGATCAAAACGGGTCACCTCGGCGTAGTTCCGGTCCCGGGTCACCCCCGGGATATCCTCGACGATAGCGCGCCGCTCGCCGAGAATCCGGTTAAACAGGGTCGATTTGCCGACATTCGGCCGACCGACGATTGCAACCATGGGTGTCATAAAAAACCTTCACCTGAAATTTAAGGACTTATAACCAAACAAACGGAAACAAAATTGGGCACCAAGACACAAAGAAATCGGAAACCGCTTTTAACGCAAAGTCGCCAGGTCGCAAAGAAAAAACTCATTCAAGGTAAAAGCCAAAAACATAAAAAATGATTTTCAGGAGATCAGCCCTCCCTGCGTCTTTGCTTCATTGCGTTGAAAATAGTTTCGGTTACTCGTAACCGAACCGGCGCAGCTGCCCGACTGACCCGGTCCAGTCTTTCTGCACGTGCACGAACAGGTCGAGAAAAACCCGGGTATCGAGAAACGACTCGATCTCTTTTCGGGCCGACTGCCCGATCGCCCTGATCCGGCTGCCGTTCTTGCCGACGACGATCCGTTTGTGCTGTTCCCTCTCGACATGGATGACGGCGTTGATGACGACGAGGTCCTGCTCCGGTTTTTCCTCGAAAGACTCGATCTCGACCGCGACCCCGTACGGGATCTCGTCGCGGGTCTGCCGCAGCAGCTGTTCCCGCACCATCTCACCGACGATGAAACGCTCCGGCAGGTCGGTCACCATATCCTCGTTGTAGTACGGCGGCCCCTGCGGCAGATAACCGAGGGCGACTTCGGCCAGCCGCTCCACCCCCTCACCGCTCGCAGCCGAAACCGGTACGATCTCGGCAAAATCGAACAGCCCCGAGTAGTAATCGATCAGCGGCAGCAACGCCTCCCGGCGGACCAGGTCGATCTTGTTGATCACCAGGAATACCGGGATGTTACTGCGCCGCAGGATATCGAGTACGAAGCGATCACCACCGCCCGGTTGATCGGTCGCCTCGACCAGGAAGAAGACGAGGTCGACGCCGCTACAGGCCTCGAGCGCCTGATCGACCATGTAGCGGTTCAGCCGCCCGCTGGGTCGATGGATGCCGGGGGTATCGAGGAACAGCATCTGCCCCTGATCGACGGTGTGAATACCGAGAATCCGGTTGCGGGTCGTCTGCGGCTTGTCGCTGGTTATGGCGATCTTTTGCCCCAGCACCCGGTTGAGCAGGGTTGACTTGCCGACATTCGGACGACCGACGATGGAGATAAACCCGGACCGGAAGTCATTACCAACATCATTCATTCTGCCATAGCTCCGTTACCGACCAGGGATTCCATCCGGAAGGATCGGTTATTGATGAAAAGATTGCCGCGTGCGACCTCATGCGAACCGGAAATCGAAAATTTTCCGGTCTCACCACGTAGCAGCTGCAGGTTGTTGCGGCGATGCCCCAGCGCGTCGGAAAGATCGGCCGGGTGCACCTGCACCATCTCGCCCCCCTGTTGCAGAACCCTAAGCAGGACGCGCCGCCAGAGCTGCGACCTGACCAGCTGCCCGAACGCCGGATGATATGGTCCGGCCACAACGGCGTCACTATCGAGAGCATCGTTCGCCTGCAGACCGTAACGGATCACCGGGACCTGACGCTGCCGACAGGCGGTTTCAATATCGGCGCACAGCTCAACCGCCTCGTCCAGATCCAGGGGGCGGTAATCACTGCGTTGCCAGCGCTTAGCCAGTTCGGTCCCGGCCACTACCAGTGTCGGGTAGACCCGCAGGAAGTCGGGCGCAAGGTTAAGAGCCTCATTAAGCGAAAACAGAGCCTCGCCCCGATCGGCCAGCGGCAATCCTGGCATCAGCTGCAGACCGAGCCGAAAACCGTTTGCGCGCAGCAGCTGCGCCGCCTCGATATTGTCACGGGCCGAGTGCCCCCTTCCAGCCGCCTGCAAAACCGGATCGGAGAACGACTGGCAGCCGAGCTCGACCGTCGATACGCCGGAGTCGAGCAGCATCGCCACGATCGACTCATCGACCGCGTCCGGCCGGGTCGAAAGGCGGATTGCACCGACCGAGCCATCGGCCAGAAAAGGTTGCACTGCCTGCAAGTAGGCGCGCTGACTCGGCAGCGGCAGGGCGGTGAAGGAACCGCCATAAAAGGCGACTTCGTCGAGCTTTCCGTGCTGTCGACCTTGCTCGATCAAACCGGCGATCTGCTCCGGCTCCGGCGGATCGGCGACGAGGCTGACCCGGCGCTGGTCGCAAAAAACACAATCGTGCCGGCAACCGGAATGCGGGATAAAAACCGGAAGGATCCGCATCCGCCTTCAGGCCTCCAGCTTTTCCAGGGCGCCGCGGGCGGCATCCTGTTCGGCCAGTTTTTTCGACCGCCCTTCACCGCACGCCACCTTCTTGCCATGCAGCCGAACCTCAACCGTGTAATGCCGCTGATGGTCCGGCCCCGACTCGTCAACCAGGACATAATCGGGAGTCTGCCGATGCACCCTCTGGCAGAGCTCCTGCAGGTTCGTCTTGTAATCGACATCGAACTTTTTATTCACCGCCAGCGGAATCTCCGGCAGGAAAAACTTCTCGATAATCGAGCGGGCGCTTTCGTAGCCGCCATCGAGAAAAAGAGCACCGAAAACCGCCTCGACCGCGTTGGCCAGTAGCGATGATTTCTGCTCGCCACCGCTGCGACGCTCCCCCTTCCCCATGCGCAGGCAGCTGCCGAGATCGATGCGGCGGGCAATTTCGGCCAGATTCCGTTCCCTGACCAACTCGGCCCGCACCCTGGTCAGCTCCCCTTCCGGCAGGTCGGGATAGTCGATAAAACTCCGCTGACTGACCACCAGGTCGAGGATCGCGTCACCGAGGAACTCCAACCGTTCGTTGCACGCCGAAATGCTCTCGGGGTTCTCGTTGCTGAACGATTTATGGGTCAACGCCTCGAGCAGCAGTTCCGGCTGCTTGAACAGGTAACCGAGAGACTCCTGGACCCGGGCCAGTCGATCACTATTTTTTTGTGGTTGAGAATTCATTTTTTAAAGTCAAATCATATATTTGATAGATTATACTGAAGCGGAAGCCGGAGTTCAATAGAGCTCATCAGCAAAACGTCACCGCCGGCCCTTTTCCTTTCCCCTTGCTTCCACTTAACCTGCTCCTTATAATGACCAGATTCTACAATCCGGAGACAAAAGAACCGGGTCACCGTATTGACGTTAAAATGGCACGCTGCGCCGCTCCGGAACCCGGATTTTCCTGTTCTAGCGCCCTTGCATTAATAACGTGTTAGCTTGAGCGAAATATAAACCGACCGACACCTTTCTCTGCCGCCGAAAAACCGGCAGGATCGATCCGCGAAGCCGGACAATATCAGAAAATAGCGTTTATGACATCATTTATCACCTTCGAAGGGATTGAGGGATCGGGCAAATCGACCCAGGTCCGCCTGCTCGCCGACTGGATCAAGTCCCGCTTCGGCGAAGAACCGGTCCTCACCCGCGAACCGGGCGGCTGCCGCATCTCCGACCAGATCCGCGCCACCCTGCTCGACGCCGCGAACAAGGGGATGGACGAACGGGCCGAACTGCTGCTCTACGCCGCGGCCCGGGCCCAGCACATGGCCGAAATCATCCAGCCGGCACTCAGTACGGGCAAATTCGTCATCTGCGACCGCTTCACCGACGCTACCCTCGCTTACCAGGGCTACGGCCGCGGCCTGTCGAAGGAGTTGATCGAAGAGCTCAACACCCTGGCGACCTGCGGCGTTGAACCCGACCTGACCTTCCTGCTCGATTTTCCGCCGGAGACCGGCATCTCCCGGGCGAGAAGCCGCAATGCCGACTCGGACGGCCCGAACGAGGATCGCTTCGAGCAGGAAGAGATCGCCTTTCACCACCGGGTTCGCAACGGCTACCTAGACCTGGAGAAGAGCGCTCCCCGTATCCACCGCATCGACGCCACCGGCAGCATCGAGGAGGTCGCCGCCCGGATCCGGACTGTCTTTTCCCAGTTCATCGAACAGCGGCAAGCGATATGACCTACGACCAGATCATCGGACATGAGCGGCAGAAGGACATCCTGCGTCGCGCCGTCGCCACCGACCGGCTGGCACATGCCTACCTGTTCGAAGGGCCGGAGGGGATCGGTAAGCGGTTGATGGCACTCGCCCTGGTCCGGGCCGTCTTCTGCGAAAGCCGTACCGGCTGCGGTGACTGCAGCCCCTGCCGCAAAGTCGATCACCACAACCACCCCGACCTGCACATCTATCAACCGGACGGACAGCAGATCAAGATCGAGCAGATCCGTGAACTGCAGCGCGAACTTTCGTTCCGACCGGTCGAAGCCGGGAAGAAAATCTGCCTCATTGACCAGGCCGACAGGATGAACCCGGCAGCGGCAAACGCCCTGCTCAAAACCCTCGAAGAGCCTTCCCCTGACACCCTGCTCATCCTGATCAGCGCCCGGCCCGAGGCACTGCTGCAGACCGTCCGCTCCCGCTGCCAGCGGCTCCCATTTGCCCGCCTGCCGCAACGACAGATCGAGGAGACCCTGCTGCACCACCGCGATCTCGACCCGCGCTCGGCCCATGTCATCGCCGCCCTCTCCAGCGGCAGTTTCATGCGGGCCCTCGGCTGCGACCAGGGCTTCTACCTCGAGCAGCGGCCGCAGATCCTGAAGAGCGTCACCGGCCTGTCGCGGGGGAGTGTGCTGCCGCTGCTCGACCTGGCAAAGGAGATGGCGGCCGAAAAGGAGACGATCCCGGACACCCTTGAGGTGCTACAGTCGTTCTACCGCGACCTGCTGGTTTACAGCCAGGGGCGACCGGAGAGCGCCCTGATCAACATCGACCTGATGGAAAAGATCAGGCGGGTCGCGGCGCGGGAGGATACGACCTCGATCCTGCGCAAACTCGAAGCGATCGAGGCGGGCCGGAAGAACCTCGATCGCAACGTCAACGCTCAGCTCAATCTCGAAGTCCTGCTGCTACGCCTGGCGGCCTGAACGGGATGTGACAAATGTTGACAATCGTGCGACAAAATGGTCTTATCGCAGGTTCATAAATTTCAACTACGAGTGATTTAAATAATATGATGCGAATTGTTACGATAAAGTTCCGGACCGCCGGCAAACACTACGATTTCAACGCCCGCGATTTCGAGTTGAAAACGGGCGACCGGGTGATCGTCGAAACCGACCGCGGGCGGGCCCTCGGCTCGGTCGTCTCCGACCCGGTCGAATACGATCCGAAAGACGAAAAGCGGGAGTTCAAGAGCGTCCTGCGCCTCGCCACCGAAGAAGATTTGCAAATGGCGGTCACCAATTCGGCGCGCGAAGAGACAGCCTTCCGCTACTGCCGCTCCAAAATTTCGGAACGGCAGATGGAGATGAAGCTGGTCAAGGCCGAGTACCTGTTCGACGGCTCTAAGATCATCTTCTACTTCACCGCCGACGGCCGGGTCGATTTTCGCGAACTGGTCAAGGATTTGGCTCATCACTTCCACACCCGGATCGAGATGCGCCAGATCGGCGTTCGCGACGAGGCGAAGCTGATCGGCGGTATCGGCATCTGCGGTCAGTAGCTCTGCTGCTGCAGCTTCCTCACCGAATTTTCGCCGGTATCGGTCAAGATGGCCAAAGAACAGCAGTTGGCGCTCAATCCGAATAAGATCTCGGGCCAGTGCGGCCGCCTGCTCTGCTGCCTCGGTTACGAATACGAAACCTACTGCAAGATGCGCAAGGGGATGCCGAAGTGCGGCATGAAGCTTTCGGTCGAGGGGATAAACGCCCAGGTCTCGGAGACCGACATCCTCGGCCAGAAAGTCGCGGTCCGGGTCGCTGACGGCCGCTGCGTCAAAATGAGCAAGGACGAATTCAAGCAGCTCCAGGAATCGGGCGGCAAGCTCCCGGAGAAAAAACCCGACCCCGCCCTGGCCGAAGCAGAAACCGAGAGCAGACCGGCTCCCGAGAAAAAAGCCAAGCAGGAACAGCAGCAATCGACCGACGACAAGCCGAAGAAGAGACGGCGCAGAAGACGTAAGCCGGGCAAAAAGAGCGAGTCGGGCCAGCAACAGGGCGGGCAGAAACAACAGTCGGGCGACAAGCAGGGCAAACCGAATCCCAATAAGAGCGACAAGCCGGACAGCCAGAAGAGCCAGGGGAAACCAGAGCAGAAACAGCAGCAACAGGCCGGCTCCCAGCAGCCGACCGGCGAAAAGAAGAGTAGACGGCGTCGCCGTCCCAGGCGCAAGACACCGAAACCGGATTCATCCGACAAGAGTTAAAGCGGGAGCCACCTCATGGAAAAAACTTTCTACATCACGACACCGATCTACTATGTCAACGATGTCCCCCATATCGGGCACGCCTATACCACCATCGCCTGCGATGTCCTGGCCCGCTACAAGAAAGAGCGCGGTTACAAGGTCTACTTTCTGACCGGCACCGACGAACATGGCCAGAAGGTCGAGAAAGCGGCGCAGGCCAACGGTGAAACCCCGCTCGAGCTGGCCGACCGCGTGGTCAAGCGCTTCCAGTCGCTCTGGGAGAAGCTCAATATCGACAACACCGACTTCATCCGCACCACCCAAGAACGGCACAAGAAGGCCGTCGAGGAGATCTTCCGCCGGATCGAAGCAAAAAAAGACATCTACCTCGGCGAGTACGAGGACTGGTACTGCACCCCCTGCGAGACCTTCTGGACCGAAAAGCAGCTGCTCGACGGCAACTGCCCCGACTGCGGCCGTCCGACCGACAAGCTGAGGGAGGAGTCGTACTTCTTTAGAATGAGCAAGTACCAGGACGCCCTGCTCGAACATATTGAGAAGAATCCCGACTTCATCCAGCCCCGCACCCGGCGCAATGAGATTCTCAGTTTCATCAAGGAGGGGCTGCGTGACCTCTCAATTTCGCGCACCACCTTCAACTGGGGCATCCCGGTGCCGGGCAACGACAAGCACGTCATCTACGTCTGGTTCGACGCCCTGACCAACTATATCTCGTCGCTCGGCTTCCCGGACGATCCCGACGGCAACTTCAAAGATTTCTGGCCGTGCAACGTCCACGTCATCGGCAAGGACATCCTCCGCTTCCACACCGTCTACTGGCCGACCTTCCTGCTCGCCGCCGGCATCCCACTGCCGGAAAAAGTGTTCGCCCACGGCTGGTGGACGGTCGAGGGGCAGAAGATGAGCAAGTCGCTGCGCAACGTGGTCGAGCCGAACATGCTGGTTGACAAGTACGGGGTCGACGCCATCCGCTACTTTTTACTGCGCGAGGTCCCGTTCGGGCTCGACGGCGACTTCTCCCACACCGCCCTGGTCCACCGGATCAACTCCGATCTGGCCAATGATCATGGCAACCTGGTCAGCCGCTCGACGGCGATGGTCAACAAGTACTTCGACGGTGTCCTGCCGCAGCCGGGCGCCGACGAGGAGGTCGATACAGAGTTAAAGCAGATTTTCAACAATGCGGTCGCAACTGTCGATCAACACATGAATAATCTCGCCTTCAACAAAGCGCTGCAAGCGATCTGGGAGCTGGTCTCGGCGGCCAACAAGTACATCGACGACACCGCCCCCTGGGCACTGGCCAAGGACGATTCACAAAAGGAGCGGCTCGGCACGGTGATGTACAACCTGCTCGAGGCGGTCCGGCTGATCGCCCTCTACACCGCCCCGTTCATGCCGGAGACCGGAGCCAAGGTGCTGGCACTGCTTGGCGACAGTGAAGAGAGCGATGTCACCGATGTCCGCTTCGACTGGGGCGGCCTCAAACCTGGCACGAAAATCACCAAATCGAAGCCGCTCTTCCCGCGGATTGAAACCGAATAATCCTTTAAACGGGCGGGCACAACCCGCCCTTTTTTGATCATGAACTACACCCTTGTCGATTCACATGCCCATCTCGACGGAAGCCGCTTCGTCGAAGATCTCGACGACGTCCTCGCCCGCGCCAATGAGCACGGGATCGAGTATATCCTGACCGTCGGCTGCGACCTCGAAAGCTCGCGCCGCAGCATCGACCTCGCCCTGCGCTACCCGCAGATCTACGCCACCGTCGGCATCCACCCGCACGATGCAGTCACCGCCGACGAAGCGGCGATCGACGAGCTGCGGCAGATGATGCAGTCGGTCGACAAAGTGGTCGCCATTGGCGAGACCGGCCTCGACTTCTACCGCGACCGGGCGCCACGTCCGCAGCAGCGCCAGGCCTTCCGTAGCCAGATCCGCCTGGCAAGGGAACTGAAAAAGCCGCTGGTGATCCACGATCGCGACGCCCACGACGAGGTGATGACCATCCTCGAGGAGGAGCAGGCCAACGAGGTCGGCGGCATTCTGCACTGCTTCAGCGGCGATCTGGAGATGGCGCGGCGCTGCATCGACCTCGGCTTTTACATCTCATTCCCCGGCACCCTGACCTACCCGAAAAACGAGCAACTGCAGGATATCGCGCGGGCACTGCCGATCGACCGCTGCCTGGTCGAGACCGACTGCCCCTACCTCGCCCCGCAGAAATGGCGCGGCAAGCGCAACGAGCCGTCCTACGTCCGCGCAACCGCCGAGTTCCTGGCCGAGCTCAAGGGGTTGACCTTCGACGACGTCGCCCGGGTGACCTCGCTTAACTGCCACCGCCTGTTCGGCTTCGGCCACATCGACCAGTCGACCAAGATCGCCTACACGATCCGCAACTCCCTCTACCTCAACATCACCAACCGCTGCACCAACAGCTGTACCTTCTGCGCCAAGTTCAAGGACTTCACGGTCAAGGGGCATCAGCTCTGCCTGGAGCGCGAACCCGACTTCGACGAAGTGATCGACGCCATCGGCGACCCGGCCGCATTCGACGAGGTCGTCTTCTGCGGTTACGGCGAACCGCTTTTGCGGCTCGAGCTGGTCAAGCAGATCGCTAGCTGGCTGAAAAAGGAAGGGAAACAGGTACGGATCAACAGCGACGGCCAGGCCAACCTGGTGCACGGCCGCAACATCCTGCCGGAACTGGCCGGGCTGGTCGATGCGATCTCGATCTCGCTCAACGCACCCGACGCCGCGACCTACCAGCATCACTGCCAGTCGGAGTTCGGCGAGGCGGGGTATGCGGCGATCCTCGATTTTCTGAAAGAGGCAAAAAAGCAGATCCCGTCGGTGACGGCGACGGCAGTCACCCTGCCCGGCCTCGATATCGAAGCCTGCCGGGCCATCGCCGAAGAGATCGGCGTCGACTTCCGGGCACGGGAGTACAACGACCTCGGCTAGGAGGGTGTCGACGGCTACTTCTTCTTGCGTTTGCGCAACGCTTTACGGATGCCGAAGAAGAGACCGACCAGGGTCAACCCCCAGATCACGGCGAGCATGGCAATTTCACTGACGCTGTACATACCTGCAAGTTTACACGATCAAAAAAAGACGTCTTTGACCGGAATCAATTCACGATGCAGCTAGTAAGACCGACAGTGAACGACTGGAACCTGTTCAACCGTTGGGCAAAAGCGGAAGGATGGTCGGTTCCGGCCTATGAACTAGACCTCTACCGGGGTGAGCTCGCCGACGACGCCCTGGTACTGAAAGACGGCGATGCCTGCTGCGGCTTCGTCACCGCCGTCGCCTACGAGAAAAGCGGCTGGATCGGCAACCTGGTCGTCCCGGAGCATCTGCGCGGCAAGGGCTACGGTCGCGAACTGTTCGAACAATCGATCAAGGGCCTTGAGCAAAGAGGTATCGACAGCATCTGGTTGACCGCATCGGAAATGGGGCAACCGCTCTACCAGCAGTACGGCTTCGAAGCGATCGGCACCATCGAACGCTTCGTCCTGATGCCGAAAACAGCAGCGGAAAAGACAGCGACGACACAGCCAATCGAAAAGCTTCTTGCGGCCGACGCCGCCTGCTGGGATGAGTCGCGCGCCGCCCTGCTCTCGCCCCTGAGCGGCCAAAGCTGCGTTTTTGCCAGCGGAGACAGCTGCGCCCTGTTACAGCAGCACACCGACTTCCAGATCATCGGTCCCTGGTATTCCCCTGCCCGCTCATCGGATGAGCTGTCAGAAGTCCTGCAGGGCTGCCTGGCCCATCTCAAACCGGGCATCAAGACCGTGATTGATATGGTGCAGGATCAAATGGTTGGTGATCTGCTGCAAACCACCGGCTTCACAGCGACCGGGACCAACCGCCTGATGGTAAAAGGCTGCCACGATCATATCGATCATGGCAGCCTGGTTTCTCTGGCCAGCCTCGGAAGCATGGGCTGACCGCTTCTTTTTGAGTTAACGGGTTAAGCCATCACAGCGGCTTCGGCAGACAGACGTTGGCCGCATCATGGACCTTGGCACCACAGTTGGTGCAAACAAACTTCGGGTCCTCGAAAATCTTGTCGATCTCGGCATTGCGATCCTTGTACTGGAGTTGACAGGCGTGCAGGTCACAATGCTCTTCCGGGTTCTCACAGCTGAATTCAGTCATAACAGACCTCCTTTTCTATAAAGATTAGCGCCAGAATCGGCAACGTCAACCTTTGCCGGGTGCGAAAACAAATCGTGCGTTGAACCGCGCGAAAAAATCCAGTAGACTCAGCAAACGATGTTCTAATCTTTTCATTCAATAAAACAGGGGCAAAGTATGATTATCGGTTTCGCAGGCAAGGCCGCATCCGGCAAGACCACCGCCGCCAAACAGATGGCGCCACTGCTCGGCGAGAATGCCCAGATCATCCCGATGGCGATGGTGCTGCGCGACGAGGTCGAGCAGTTTTTGCGCCAGATCGGCGCCGAACAGTTTGTCCCTTTGGTGTACGGCTCGCAGGAGGACAAGGTCACCCCCTTCGCGATCGACAGCGCCAAGGCAAAAACCGCCTGCCCGCAGTGGCAGCATTTCATCGACGAGCACGCCGATATCCAGGAAAAGCCCGACGAAACGGCTGTTACCGTGCGCCGCCTGTTACAATGGTGGGGCACCGAGTACCGCCGCAGCCAGGACCCCGACTACTGGACCAAGGCCTGGGACCGCAAGATCCACCAATACGACCTGGCCACCACCGATATCCTGGTCGACGATATCCGCTTTGCCAACGAGCTGGAGACGCTCAAGGCGGACGGCGGCCTGATCGTCAAGATCGAACGGCCCGGCTTCAACGGCGCCGGCAACCACGCCAGCGAGACCTCGCTCGATAACTACACCGACTGGGACTATACCCTGCACAACGACGGCCCCCTGGAGCAGTTTCTCGACAAGGTCACCGCCCTGACCGGACAACTGGCAGGGCGCTAGCATTTACGGATTACAAAAACAGTTTTTATCGCAATGTCGCCAAGAGAATCGACAACCTTAAAATTTCAAGTATTTTCAGAATTCAGGACAAAACCTCATTGCTGCGCTTTTAATGTTTTGAGATTTTCTTCTCGACAAAACCCTTGCGACCCTTGCGTCTTAGCGTCATTGCGTTAGATAAAGCCTTTAAGTTTTTCAGGAGAGTACGATGTCAGATAAATCGGGCTTTTCAGCTGCCCACCACGAAAAACTCGGCAACGAGTTGCAGGAGATGCGTAACCGCTTCGGCCAGATCTCAATCGAGCTTGAAGAAGCCTACCCGAAAGAAGTCTCCCGCCTCGCCCTCAAGGCACAGCAGGCAATCGATGCCCTGCGGCACGAGATGGAGAAACGGGCGAAGGAAGAGGCTCCCGCCAAGAAAGAAACCGCCACCACCGACCAGCAGGACGACGGCCGGATCGACGATATCAAGCGGCAGATCAACCAGACCAAGCTTTTACTGTCGTTGCCGGTCGATTTCGACCAGCTCGAAAAGGACGGCCTGCTGCTGCGCGACGGCGACAAGTTCAAGACCACCCGCCTCGGCGAGCTGCAGGAGCATGTTATCCACCGCATCCAATTCCTCGAGCAGGAAGGGGGATATACCCTGCTCACCCTGAATTTGAAGGGGCTTGAATAATTCTGGTTCTTCGTAATAACTAATCTTAGAGCCTTATCCCTTTGTCCGGGAAACATACATCAACGTCAGCGAAAATACGATAAACTCTACCGACAACCCCAGTGGGTCAGCACTATCCGGTTAACTTACCTTGGAGGAGCTGCTATGATTTTTCGCCCCATTTTGATTCTTGTCTGTCTACTTGCCCTGGCAACTACTTCCGTTGCCGAAAACAAGCGGCCTGAAAGAAACGGAGTGCGACCTGAGCGCGCCGTGTCCGCACCGGCCAAAATCAAGATTCCGCCGAAGGCGAAGGAATTGACCGAGACCCGTTTCGAGGTCGAGAAGTGGCCGAACGGCAACGTTCGCAAGCGAACGCCTTTCAAAAACGGCATGATCGACGGCAATGTCGAGGAGTTCTTCGAAAACGGCAACCCGGCCTCGGTCACCCCTTATGTTGACGGCAAGATTAACGGCGAGCAGGTAAAGTACTGGGACGTCAATTTCGTCGCGGTGCAGTCACGTATCAACTACGTTGACAACAAGATGGAGGGACCCGCGAAAAACTGGCACCACAACGGCAATATCCTCAGCGAGCGCACCTACAAGAATGGCAAGCTGGACGGAGTTGAACGCCAATATCATCCTGCCGCAAACGGAAAAGTAAAAACCCAGCGATACTGGCAAGATGGCCTGCAGACCGCAACCGAGGCCCGTTATGACGACCAGGGGCGCGAACTCAGCTATTTCGAATACGAGGATGGCAAAAAGCACGGCGATTGTTATTCATTCGGCTTCAGCCACGAAATCCGCTGGCATGAGAAATGGAACCACGGTGCCCTTATTGAGCGGATCGAGAACGAATATTTTCACCTCGCCGGCGGAGAGAAGAAACTCAAGGTTTCAAAAACATTCAACAACGCCCATAAACTGCACGGCACCAGCACCTACTACCGTGCCCCGGACATCCTTGAAAAGGTTCTGAACTTCAAAAATGGCAAGCGGGACGGCAAAACCGAATATTTTGACGAGACCGGAAAACTGATCAAGACCGAAACCTGGATCAACGGCAAGAAGGTCGAGCAGCAACGCCCGATGAGAATGAAACCGAGCAAACGATAATCGCGACAAACCCCGGATCAAAAAAAGCCTGCTTTTTCAAGCAGGCTTTTTTATCTCTCAATCATCCGGGATCCGCTTACCGGTCACATAGGTTGCGATAAGTCTCCTCACCTTCGATAAACTCGGTAATCAGCAGCCCCATCCCCCCCTTGATCCGGTGCATCATGTTCTGCGGCACCTTCTTGGCCCACATGATCCGCCCCTTGAGCAGGACATCATCTCCCGAATTCTTATTTTTCAATGCAACGGTAAGAATCGTATTGGGCGGCATCACCGAGGGTGAACGGATAAAAATACCGGTCTCTGAAATGTCCTCGGTAAAACCGACCCGGATCGGCGTCTCTTCTCCGAACTTCAGGGAATAACGCTTACGGATGCGTTTATCCTTACGTTTGTCGTGTCCCATA
>PKTZ01000171.1 GCA_002868925.1 Desulfuromonas sp.
CAAACTGGCGATACGACATTGCGAAAGACCTGCTTTCTTGAGCGCATAAATCTGGTATCTTTGCTCTTGGGTAAGCTGCGTGTAGTGTTTCATCTGTGCCCCTTTGACCGGGAAGTTTAGGTGGCATAGATGCTACCGCAGCTTGCTCACTTAAACTACCCCTGCAAAGTTGCACTTACAACTTGAACCCGGGACTTATAAGAAAAAAAATAAACCAAATTACAGTTTCTTATAAATCCTGTCGCAACACATTCTTAAATTATCTTGGGATTTATAGTATGTGGTATTAGGGCAGGAAACACCATTAACTGTTTGTCAGATCAAGTCTTGATTGTTATCAAGAAAATCATGCAAAAAGGGAGAGCCGTTAAGTGCTCTCCCTTTTGCGTGTTGATTCTATTTTTCATCCTCATCCGGCATATCGATTGCGAGCCCGCTCTCTCTGCGGATCACCATCTGGATGAATTTGAGCAGTCCAAGCAGGGCGATCCCGGTAAAGAAGAAGCCGCGATAGCGGGCCGGCTCCTTCCCTTCGCTAATAAAGACGACATCATCGCTGACCGGCATGTTCTGTTCTTTTGCGAGTTGCAGCAGCTTGTCGCGGTTGGCATTCGAGGTGAGCCAGCTGGCGGTGGTACCGGTGATCTCGTTCTGCGGATGGAAGAGTGCTTTGTTCTCTTCCAGGTAGCGGTTCTGCTCCGCTTCGGTATTGAAGTCGAGAACGTAGTGTTTGAGGGTGGCGATGACCTCGGGCCGGCGGGTTTCGATGACGACCTTGATCTGCTGGCCGGAATCACTGCTACGCAGCGGCACGAAGAAGGGGCCGCTTTCGAAGGTCTCAACCCGACCGGTCGGGTTGATCGCCTGCTCCAGGTCGAGGGTTCCCCCTTCGATCTGCAGCCAGTCGCGCGGGGCGCCGTTTGCTGCCAACTCCTCGATGGAAATTGCAAGCGGTTCCGGATTGTCGAAGTGCAGCTTCAGGTCGTGATAGCCGAGCCAGAGCAGGACCAGGCAGATTGCGAGCAGGGTGATGCGATAACGTTTCATTAATTCGTTCCGTCCATGAAAAAAGGGGCCGCCACGAAGGCGGCCCCAAGGCTATGGCAAAACAGACTGTTCAGTCAAGTTTTTAAGCTTCAGCTGCATCCTCGACGGCAACCGATTTCTTCTGGGTCATCAGCGAGACGAGAACCAGGGCCATGAAGCTGAGCGGGATCGAGATCGCCGCCGGGCTGTTGAAGGAGATCGGTGCGTCGGTCGGCAGCAGGCCGTAGCGGACGTACATATCCGGGGAGATCAGGATAATGCCGAGTGCGCTGACCAGGCCAACCAGGATCGAGGCGGCAACGCCCTGACCGGTGGTTCTCTTCCAGAACAGGATCATCAGGATCGCCGGCAGGTTGGCGCTAGCCGCAACCGCGAAGGCCCAGCCGACGAGGAAGGAGACGTTCATCCCTTCGAAGACGATTCCGAGGTAGATGGCGATGCCACCGACCACGACCGCGGCGATCTTGCCGGCGCGGACCTTGCCGGTGTCGCTCATCTGCATGCCGAGGAAACGGTCCATCAGGTCATGGGCGACGGCGCCGGAGGCGGCGACGATCAGACCGGAGACGGTACCGAGAACGGTCGCAAAGGCGATCGACGAGATGATCGAGAAGAGGATAACACCGAACGACAGGGCGAGCAGAGGAGCGCTCATGTTGTTGTCGGTCAGGTTGATAACGCCGCTGGTCATGGCGCCAATACCGAGGAACAGGGTCATCACGTAGAAGAAGCCGATGGCGGCGATGCCGACGATGGTCGACTTACGGGCCGCAGCCTGGCTCGGTACCGTGTAGTAACGGATCAGGATGTGCGGCAGGGCCGCGGTACCACAGAACAGGGCGATCATCAGTGAGATGAAGTTGAACTTCTGGGTGCCGGTCGCGTTGTCGACCTTGAACTTCAGGCCGGGACGGAGCAGGCGGCTGCCCGGGGTCGGTTTCTGGAAGTAGACAACGGTGCTGGTGTCACCCTCGTGGATGTATTTCTTGCCCCAGAGAACGACGGTGCTGTCCTTGATAGCCGACAGGTAGCCGAGCGGGCTGAGGGAGCCGGTTTCTGCGACTTCCTTGCCGTCGATCTGCAGCTCCTTGATGTGGCCGACCGCGAAGAACTTCCCTTCTTCTTTCTCAGAGCCGTTAAACAGCTTGGTGCCATCGGCGAGGGTCTTGACGAAGAGGGTCTCTTCGAGTTGCAGGCCGCTGGCGCTTTCGTTGACCTGCCAGATCGACTCAATGCCGTTTTTCATCAGCTTGACGAAGCCGGCTTCGCCGAGCTCGGTCGCTTTCCAGTCGGCTGCTGCGCTGTAGGAAGCGTCGGAGATCTGTAAGGCGCCGTCGGTAGCGACGGTGGCGGTCATCGACTTGAACTGGTGGTAGTCTTTGCTGCCGCCCTGGTCCGGGCTGGTGGTGAGGCCGCGGCCGAGAACGCCGACGACGACGATGGTGGTGAAGATCAACAGTAGGGCGCCCTTGAAGAACTGGACGTAGGTGGTCGAAGCCATACCGGCGGTGGCGACGATAATGGTAACGACGACACCGACGATGCAGACACCGACCCAGTGCGGCAGGCCGAGCAGTGGTTGAACGAGAACGCCGGCACCGACCATCTGCGGAATCAGGTAGAAGACCGAGACGACCAGGGTCGAGATGGCGGCCATCAGCTGGATGCTCTTGGAGTTGAACTTGGAGTCGAGGGCATCGGTGAAGGTGAACTTGCCGAGGCGTTTCATCGGTTCAGCGACCAGGAAGAGGGCGACCATCCAGCCGGCGAGGTAGCCGATCGAGTACATCCAGCCATCGTAGCCGGCGGTTGCGATCATGCCGCAGATACCGAGGAATGAAGCGGCTGAGAGATAATCGCCGGCAAAGGCGATACCGTTGGTGAACCAGTGGATGTTGCCGCCGGCGGCGTAGTAGCCTTCCGCCGAGGTGGTCCGCCGGGCCAGGTAGAACGACAGGCCGAGGACGAACAGGACGAACATGACAAAGAGGCCGATGGCCAGGGGGGATTGGGTATAAACCATGACTGGCCTCCTTTATTTGTTCAACCGCGCTTCAGCTGCGGTGCACATTTTGTTGTAGATAACTGCCAGAACCAGCGCGAAAACGATCAGGAAGAAACCGTAGATAACGGCCAGGGTCTGCCCTGCGATGATCGTTTGCATAACCGAGGGGTTGGTAGCGTTGATAATGACAAAACTTGCGTAAGTGAGGGTGTAGATGACAAACATGATAATACCGAGGCGGGTTTTGTACTCCGCGGCATTATCCTTGCCGAGTTTTACGGCGGGTCCGTGTCCCATTGTTACTCTCCTTTTCTCTTCAAGAAATAGATGTGCCTGATGTTGAAAAAAAAATTAAATACAATTACGGCGACAGGCGATGCCTGTACCGCTTGTCAATGCAAGGGGCTTTTGCCCGGTGAAAACAAATAATTAAAGCTGTCTCATTATCCTACCGTCGTTTTATTAATACCCACTAGGCGGTAAATTGTAACCTAAATGATGGTGGTAAAAAATACATTATAGTGTGTGAAATTTCGCAACATAATACGATGTTTTAAAAAGTTGTCAATAAGTTTTTATTGTTAAAATCAAGGTTTCACAGGATGAAACAGCGGGAATGTCAGTAAAGACGCAGGGATGCGAGACTGATAAAAAATATCTTATCGTGGGTGTAAAATACTGTTTTGATATATCAGGTAAAAACTAATAAATATGTAATTTCGGATGGGGTTAGATCGGAATCCGGCGCTTTTTGCAGTGGGCACGGATAATCATTTCGGCCTGGTTGAGGCGGGAGACTTTCATGTTCTTCATCTTCAGGGCGACGACGTCTTCCAGCGGGATCTGTTCGGCCCGCAGCTCGCGCGATACAATCCCGATATTGCTTACGATGATCTTGAGATCGGCCGGAGTGTATCGCTTCAGCATCGGTGCCGAGATGATGAGGTACCCCTGGCTGATATCCTGGGCGATTTTTTTGGGATTGCCACTGATTGCCATTTGTGTTTATGCTCCAGCAGTAAATCTTCAGCCGAGGTGATTATGACTGAATACAAGGTTGTCGAAACCAGCACCGTAACCGACGAAGCCCTGGAACGGATCATCAACGAATACACCGCCCAGGGCTGGAGCTATGACGGTATGCAGTTCGCGATGAGCGAAGCCAGCAAGCGCCCGGCCATGGCGTTTGTCCTCTTTACCCGGGAATCATCCGTCGCTGGCTAGAGCTCTTCGTCCCCGCTGAAATCCTTGAAGCTGAGGGTCTTCTTCGGGTCGGATGAGGGGGATGCCCCACAACGGCTGCAGATCGGTTCTCCCTGTTCTTCTTCAAGCGGATCTTCGCTGGTCAGTTCCGCCGGCTTGCCACGGCAGCTGCAGTACCATTTGCGAATGATTTCCATAGTCTCTCCTCCTTTTACGCCCTTTTTACGATTATGGCACTAATAAAGTGAGACGCAAGCAACTGCGGCACTTGGGCTGGTGCTGCAAGTTATTGACGAAACGGCGCTATCCTGCTACGTTACGCTCCGTAAATCGGGAGATGTGACCGCTTTGTCGGCCGGTATTCAAGAAGTCTTTCCAGGAGATCTACATGCGTATCTTATCCGGTATCCAGCCGTCGGGCGCCCTGCACCTGGGCAACTACTTCGGCATGATGCAGAAGATGATAGATTACCAGGAGCAGGAAGACCTGTTCTGCTTCATCGCCAACTACCATGCCATGACCTCGCTCAGCGACGGCAAGGCGCTGGCCCGCGGTACCCTCGAAGCGGCAGCGAGCTTCATCGCTCTCGGCCTCGACACGGAGAAGAGCACCTTCTGGGTACAGTCCGACGTGCCAGAGGTGCAGGAGTTGACCTGGTTCCTCTCCAACTTCACTCCGATGGGACTGCTCGAACGGTGTCACAGCTACAAGGACAAGATTGCCAAGGGGATTGCCGCCAACCACGGCCTGTTCGCCTACCCGGTGCTGATGGCGTCCGATATCCTGCTCTACCAGAGCAACCGGGTGCCGGTCGGCAAGGATCAGAAGCAGCACGTCGAGGTGACGCGTGATATCGCCATCAAGTTCAATAACGAGTATGGTGACATCTTCGCCATCCCCGAGCCGGAGATCGATGACGACGTCGCCACCGTGCCGGGGCTCGACGGCCAGAAGATGAGCAAGAGCTATGGCAACACCATCGACCTCTTTCTCGAAGAGAAGGCGCTGCGTAAGCAGGTGATGCGGATCGTTACCGACCCGACCCCGGTCGAGGATCCGAAGGATCCGGATAGCTGTAATGTTTTCCAGATCTACAGTCTATTCCTCGATAAGAAGGCGCAGGCTGACCTCCGCAAGCGCTACGAGGCGGGTGGGCTCGGTTACGGCGAGGTCAAACAGGAGTTGTTCGAGATTATCCGCGACAAGTTTGAGCCGTATCGACAGCACCGGATGGAACTGCTCGCCGACCTGCCGGGTCTGCGCGAGATCCTCAACCAGGGGGCGGAAAAGGCACGCTACACGGCGATGAAGACGTTGCGCAAGGTGCGCAAGAAGGTTGGGTCGGCGTACTGATTGTTTGTTCGATTACAGAAGATATGAAAGGGGACTGGGGACAGTCCCCTTTTTTGTTTTGTTGTTGGTTTTATGTCAAAGTTAAAACCGTCGGGTCTCGGCCCGACAGCCGACGTCATTTTCTTTGTCGGCGTGACAAAGAAGACGAAGCAGAAGAAAGCACGCGCCTGGCGGCGGGCACGGCATTCGCGGTTGACTGTGCCACTTTTCGCCGACACGCCCAACCTCGTAAATTTCGTCTGCGTGGCTCTCCAGCTTGATATGGGCTGCATGGATCAACGGCACCGGTGATTCCAGCGATGGTTTTAGCTTTTCCCTCATAGCTCTTGAGGTGCAAGAGAGTCAGCGCGTTTCTTTGATCGTAGCCCAACCGAGAAACCCACAAAGATGAACCGTGATCGCCTCGAGGCGATCTCCCAATTACCAAAGTTCAATAAAAGGCAAACTGACCGCGCAGAAAAGCCCCCTGCAAGGGAGCCGTTTCTTTGGTTCGTTTCTTTATGGCTTAATAAAGAAATGAACCCGGAGTGTGGGGCCGGGACCTCACGACTTTGATTATAGATTCCAATTAAAGACAACGATCTGCATTAAAGATCTAAACCTCGTTCAACCTACTTTTTCTTTTTCCCCACCCTTTTCGGCCGCTTGCCAAAAGCAACCTTATAAACATCATCATAAGTCTTGGCAAAGTGGATCTCCAATCCCTCCTTGAGATAATCGGGAAGCTCTTCGTAATCGGACCGGTTACCGTCGGGGAAAATCAGAGTCTCGAGTCCGACCCTCCGGGCGGCGATGGTCTTCTCCTTGAGCCCGCCGATCGATAGTACCCGACCGGTCAGGGTCAGTTCGCCGGTCATGCCGAGCTTCTCCTTCACCGGCTGGCCGGTAATCATTGAGATCAGGGCGGTGGTCATGGTGACACCTGCCGAAGGACCGTCTTTCGGGGTTGCTCCGGCCGGCACATGCAGGTGGACGAAGCGTTTGTCGAAGAAGTCGGCCGGCGCATTGAACCGTTCGAAGTTGGCCATGACGTAGGAGTAGGCAATCTGGGCGCTTTCGACCATGACATTGCCGAGCTGGCCGGTCTGTCGAAACCCTTTCGACTTGGTTTCGACCGCGGTCGCCTCGATTTGCAGGGTGGTGCCACCCATGCTGGTCCAGGCCAGGCCGGTGACGACGCCCGGCGTGTTGGTGAAAACCTCGTCCGGAGTAAACTGTGGATTTCCGAGGTATTCGACAATGTCCTTCTTGTTGATGACGACCTTGTCGACATCATCTTCGGCGAAATGCATCGCGGCGCGGCGCATGATCTTCTTGATCCGGTTCTCCAGGCCGCGAACACCCGCCTCGCGGGCGTAGCCCTCGATGATCGCGGTCAGGGCCGCCTTGTGGATCGAAACCTGATTCTTTTTCAGACCGTGATTTTTCAGCGCTTTCGGGATCAGGTAGCGGCGGGCGATTTCGACTTTTTCGCGCATGATATAGCCGGAGAGACGGATTACCTCCATCCGGTCGAGCAGCGGCCGCGGGATGGTGTCGAGTTGGTTGGCGGTACAGATAAAAAGGACGTTTGAGAGATCGAACGGTACGTCGAGGTAATGATCACGGAATGAGCCGTTCTGCTCCGGATCGAGCACTTCGAGCAGGGCCGAGGCGGGGTCGCCCTGGAAAGAGGCGCCGATCTTGTCGATTTCATCAAGCATGATCAACGGGTTGGCGGTGCCGACCGATTTCATCGCCTGGATGAACTTGCCCGGCATCGCCCCGATATAGGTGCGGCGGTGCCCCTTGATCTCCGCCTCGTCGCGCATACCGCCG
>PKTZ01000028.1 GCA_002868925.1 Desulfuromonas sp.
TCCTGAAGCGCCTGCCCCTCATCGTCGAAGAGGATCAAACGGGCCTGCGGCAGGTATCGCTTTGCCGCGGCAGCAGCGGTAGTGCCGGTACGGGCGACGATAGTTGTTTCGGCATTATCAAAAGAATCGAGTCCGACCTGCCCTTTTGCCAGTTTCCGATTGGCGAGGATAGACATCCCGGAGAACTCGTAGGGATCGCTGAAATTGACCTTGAGGTTCCGTTCAGGGGTAATCCCCATGCCACCGATGATAATATCGAACTTTCCGGTCAGCAGCGCCGGGATAATGCCCGACCACTTGGTCGGCACGAATTCGATCTCGACCCCCATGTCTGCCCCGAGTTTGCGCGCGACATCGATTTCAAAACCGGCATATCCCCCTTTCTTGTCCTTCATTGCCCAGGGGACAAAAGTAGAGAAGCCGACCCGGATTTTGTTCTTCTGAACGATCTGTTCGAGGGTGCTTTGCTGAGCCAACTCCTGCCGCAGGTCGGCGGCAGAGACCGGAAGTGCCAACAACGAAATAATTGAGAAAATGATTCCTAAACGCAACAACATAGATTCCTCCGTATCGATAGCAGATTCAACCGGCCAGCAACCTCTGTTCGAGGAATTTAACCAGTAGTGAGAGCAACAATGTTACCAGAAGATAGATTGCAGCGACGGTCAACCAGACTTCAAAGGTCAAAAAAGTTTCGGCGACGATCTGCTGACCTTGCATGGTCAGATCGTAAATGGCGATGGTCGAAACCAAAGCCGAATCCTTGACCAGCGAGACCCCCTGACTGGTCAAGGGAGGGATCATCTGGCGCAACGCCTGCGGCAGGATAATCAGACGGTAGCATTGATAACGCCCCATCCCGATCGCCGAAGCGGCCTCCCACTGCCCTTTTGGGATTGCAAGGATTCCGGCCCGGATGATCTCCGAGGCGTAGGCGCCCTCGAACAGGCTGAGCGCCAGGATTGCCGCAGTAAAACGGCCAAGATCGAGGATCGGGGCGAAAACAAAGTAGATGATGAAGATCTGGATCAGCAGCGGCGTGTTTCGCACGGACTCGAGATAAACCTTGGCGATGAGATGACACATCGGGCTGTTCGACAAACGCATCAACGCGGTGACGAGTCCTACCAAGAATGAGCAGACGAGGCTGATCGCTGTAATTTCAATGGTCAGCCAGAGTCCCTGTAGCAGCGGCCCGGCCTGCCAGCCGCCGTCTGCCGTCTGTGCAAAAAGGTAACGCGGAATTCTCGACCAGTGCCAGTTGTAGCCGAGGTTTTCGGCGCCGGCGGTCAGGCCCCAGACCAAACAGGACAACATCAGCAGAAAAGCAATGATTTGTATTATCGAAAATAGTTTGGAGCGAGAAGTCTGGGCTAGGATGGAATGCATTTTTAATTTTTAGCATTAAATGACCAGAGATTCCAGTTGGTTGGGGAATTTACCATCTTCGCAATGATATTTTTCTTGAAATTCAAAATCAGATTTTTAACGCAGAGGCGCAGAGACGCTAAGCAGACCAACTACCTTGAAAGTCAGAACCCGCTTTTTGGAGAAAATCAAACTAATAGCTATTGAGATTTTGGCTTGCACCTTAATCAGCTTTTTTGTTTTTATTGTTTCTCTTTGCGTCTCCGCGTCTCTGCGTTAAATAAAGATTTTGATTTTCTTGGCGACTTTGCGGCTTTGCGTGAGATAAGCCTTTAAGAATCTAGCCTTTCTTGGTGCCCTCTGTGTCTTGGTGGCAATAAACGCATTTCATGGTATTCAAAAAAAGAACACCCTGCCGCCTCATAAGAGGTGCAGGGTGTTCAGGGTGGTACGCCCAGGGGGATTCGAACCCCCGTCGCCGGCGTGAAAGGCCGGTGTCCTAGACCAGGCTAGACGATGAGCGCGTATATTCGGGACAGCAGTTGCTGTTTGAAGCTGGCTGGGGTGATAGGATTCGAACCTATGAATGCAGGAGTCAGAGTCCTGTGCCTTACCGCTTGGCGACACCCCAAGAGGAGCAATTTTTTAACAGAGAACGGGGTGCGAGTCAAGCAAAAATAATGCCCTACTTCAGAACCTCGATCGCCGCGCGGATCCGCTTACAGCTTTCCTCGATGCCGAGGATGGCGATCATCTCGTAATTGCTCGGGCTCGAAGTGGTCCCGGTCAGGGCAACCCGGACCGCCGGACCGAACTGGCCGAACTTGAGGCCGGTCGCTTCCATCATCGCGGCGAAAGCCTGTTCGACCGACTCTTCCGTGCATTCAGCCATCGCTTCGAGGTGCTTTATCACCGCCTCGAGCGGTTCTTTCTTGTCAGCAGTCAGAAACTTATTCTGCGCCTTTTCTTCGTATTCGATGGTATCGGCGAAGTAGAACCTCGCCCCTTCGGCCAGTTCGACCAAGGTCTGCGCCCGCTCAAGCAGGGAACGGACGACAGCGACCATATCCGGCCCATTCTCGGTCTTCACTCCCATTTCGGCCAGGTGACCGGCCACCAGGCCTGTAATCCGGTCGATATCACCATTCTTGATGTAATGTGCGTTCAGCCAGAGCAGTTTTTCCGGGTTGAATACACCGGCCGAACGGCCGACGTTGTCGAGGCTGAATTTCTCGATCAGCTCGTCCATCGAGAAGATTTCCTCGTCACCATACGACCAACCGAGGCGGACCAGGTAGTTGACCATCGCCTCCGGCAGGTAGCCGAGATCGCGGTAAGCCATGACCGAGGTGGCGCCGTGCCGCTTCGACAGTCGCGACTTGTCGGCGCCGAGAATCATCGGCACGTGGGCGAACTCCGGTACCGGGAAGCCGAGTGCCTCGTACATCGGGATCTGGCGGGGCGTGTTATTGACGTGGTCGTCACCGCGGACCACGAGGTTGATACCCATGGTCGCATCGTCGATCACGACCACGAAGTTGTAGGTCGGAGTGCCATCTGTACGGCGGATAATGAGATCGTCCAGTTCGTCGTTGTCGAAGCTGATCCGTCCCTTGATCTTGTCGTCGAAGGCGGTCTCGCCGCTGTCGGGCGAGCGAAAGCGGACGACGTGCGGCTGATCGATCGGTTGGTCGGCACGATCACGGCAGGTGCCGTCGTACTTCGGCTTGCGTCCCTCGGCCTGGGCCTTGTTCCGTTTTTCCTCCAGCTCTTCGGCGGTGCAGTAACAGCGGTAGGCCTTCCCCTCTTCCAGCAGTTGATCGATCTTCTCCTGGTAGAGCTCAGAGCGCTGCGACTGGTAGTACGGCCCCTCGTCGTAGGAGAGCCCGAGCCAGTCCATCGCCTGCAGGATGGCATCGGTCGACTCCTGGGTCGAACGGGCAACGTCGGTATCCTCGATCCGCAGGACGAAAGTGCCTCCCTCCTTGCGGGCGAGCAGGTAATTAAAAAGAGCGGTACGGGCGCCACCGATATGCAGATAACCGGTCGGGCTCGGGGCAAAACGGACTCGAAGGTCAGACATTCTGTTTCTCCATGAATTGTAGAAAAGAAAAGGTCGCAAAAGCGACCCCGTTCTTATACGCGATGTACCACCTCAAGACAAGGTTTTTTCGCCCGGCAACCCCTCAGCTAACGATCACAGACGCATAACCGACCACGTCGCTCTGATCGCCGGTGACATCGCCGGAATTGCCGTAGGCGACGACCTCGCCATGGGTCGCTCCGAGTTTGCGTGCCGCAGCCAGCATGATCACCGACGGCAATACTCCGCACATGCTGATCCGGTTGTCGCGGACTACCTTGTAAAGCCCCTCGGGATCGAGCGCCTCGGCACAGTCGAGCGCCAGGGTGTCTTTATTTCGGGCAACATCACCCGGTTCGAAGTGGGTCATATCTGAGCTGGCGACGATAAGAACTTGCTGCTCGGCTGCTGAAATCACATCGGCTAAAGCCTCGCCGGTTTCAACCAGGGCATCAAGCGGCAGATGACCGATGCAGATCGGCACCAGCTGCGCTGATGGGTTTTCGTGTTGGATAAACGGCACCTGGACATCGAGCGAATGCTCGTAGCGGTGCGCCTGGTCATCAGATGCAAGATAGCGGCAGTTGGTATTGACCTCTCCGGCCAGATCCCGATCGACACCGATAGTCCCGAGCGGCGTTTCCCAGTCCCCCATATCGTACAGCGCCGCCGAGTGACCGACGCCGCGGTGGTTCGGACCGATAAGAATGACCCGGTCCGGCACCTCAATTTGAGAAAAGAGTTTGCCGGCGATAGCACCTGAGTAGATATATCCGGCATGAGGTGAGATAATCCCCAGCGCATGTTTTTTCTGCAGCACCGATTGACAGTATTCATCAAGGCTTGCGCGGAGTTCCTGCTGGTTTCCCGGGTAAAACTGGCCGGCAACTGCGGGGTGTCGTATCATAATTTTTCATCCACTGAAAAACGAGATTAAAACCGGATAGAGCATCCTGATACCGACGATTGTCAACAAAACAGCAAAGGCTGTTACGAGTTTATCATGGGGAGTCCGGCTGGCAACCCGCACCCCGAGGCGGGCGAAGATGATGGTAAACGGGGCAACGATGGCGACCACAAGCAGGTTGATATAACCGATTGAAAATGGCGGCAACAGAGGCTCGCCCCAGCCATAAAGAGCATAAGAAAATGTCCCGCTTATAGTCGAGATAAAGATCAGGGCACTCGAATTCCCGACCGCCAGGTGGATCGGCAACTGCAAAACCAGCACCATTAAAGGTACCGCCACCACACCGCCACCGACTCCGAAAAAAGCGGAAAAAGCGCCGCCGACCAGGCCGACAGCAATCAACTGCCACTTCGGCACCGCGTCATCCCGCTCGGGCGGTACATGCGGATGGAAGAAGAGGAGCTTGACCGCAACCAGGATCTGCATGACTCCGAACAAACCCTTGAGATAGTCCCCTTCGACCTGGGCAGCAATCGTCGCCCCGACAAAAGCGCCGACAATGCCGCCGATGGCCAGAGACATCACCTGGTGCCAATCGACGTTCCCCCGTTTGCGGTGGCCGAAAGTGCTGCTCAGGGCGGTCGGAATAATAATCGCCAGGCTGGTACCGAAGGCGAGATGGACGATGTTGACCGGTGCGAAGCCGGCAAGTTTGAAGCCCCAGATAAAGAGCGGGACCAGGATTACCCCGCCGCCGATGCCGAGTAGACCGGCAAGAAACCCGGCCAGGGAACCGAAGAGGAAGAAAAGCAGGATCGTTGTCAGCGAGAAAATTTCCATAAAATAGAAAAGCCAGCCGTTGTTGGCTGGCTTTGTTTATTATTGGAGGCCCCGACCAGATTCGAACTGGTGATAACGGTGTTGCAGACCGCTGCCTTACCACTTGGCGACGGGGCCGAAGGCCAAATAAATATCAGCCAAGCCATTCAGTGTCAAGCGCAAACTGAACAGACTATTTGAATTTTTCCATTACCGAATCGACCTTCCCCTGCATCGAATGTTTCCGGTCGCGACGATCGTCGATCTTGATCAGGGTCGAGACCCGCTCGGCTCCGGCCGCGAAGGGTGATTCATGCATCCGTTGAAGCAGTGGAAAGAGCTGCTCTATCTCCCCTTCGATGATCGTTCCCATCGGTGTCAGTTGACACGAAAGACCCGATTCCTGCGCCAGTTTAACACAACCGGCAACATATTCCGAAACACCCATCTTGCCGATCCCGAGCGGGGTAACACTGATTTCGACGATAGCCATAACTCCTCCTTGTCAGATAAGCAGGGCGACAATGGCGCCGGTCATGCAGGTTGCAATCAGCCCGGCAGCAATCGATTTCATGCCGAGCGAAACAATTTCACTCCTCCGCTCCGGAACCATACTTCCCATGCCACCGATCATGATGCCGAGGCTGCCGAAATTGGCGAATCCGCACATCGCGTACATCAGGATCAATTGGGAACGGCCGGAAAGGCTACCTTCCGGCAGCGCGGCGAGATCGAGGTAGGCAACGAACTCGTTGAGGGCGACCTTGGTTCCGAGCAAACTGCCGGCAACCTGCGCCTCACTCCAGGGGATCCCGATCAGCCAGGCGACCGGCGCCAGAAGCCAGCCGAAACATCGTTGCAGGGTCAGCGGATCGCCGTCGATCGCGGGCAGCCAGCCGAGAAAGATGTTAACCAGGGCGATCAGCGCAACCAAGACGATCAGCATCGCTACAATATTGAGCAACAGGTTCAGCCCCTGCCCGGTGCCGGTCGTAATCGCATCCATCGCCCCGGTTGCATCACTGCGCGTATCGACCTCCCCTTCGGTCACGTCAGCAGCATCGGTCGGCACCATCAACGAGGCGACCAGCAGTGCAGCCGGCGCCGAGATGATCGAGGCGGTCAAGATATGGCCGAGGGCATCGGGGATCGCGGTTTTCAGGATCGAGGCATAGAGGACCAGCACGGTACCGGCAATGGTACTCATGCCGCAGGTCATCACCATGAAGAGTTCGCCCCGACTCATCCGGGCCAGGTAAGGTTTGATCAGCAGTGGTGCTTCGACCATACCGACGAAAACATTTGCAGCAGCGCTGACTCCGACCGCGCCGCCGATGCCCATGGTCTTCTGCAGAAAACGGGAGAAAAGGGAGACGATCAGCGGCAGAACGCGCCAGAAAAAGAGCAGCGCCGACAGGGCGCTGACCACCAGCACCAGTGGTAAAGAACGGAAAGCGAGGATAAAGGCGGCACCGGGATAACTCTCCTTGAACGGCAACTCGCCGCCGCCGAGGTAGCCGAAAACCATCGCGGTACCGGCCCGGGTCGCCTCATCGAGAGCCAGAACAAGGCTGTTGAGTTTAAGGAAAGCCGCCTGACAGAGCGGCACCTTCAGGAGCAACAGCGCCAGTGCGAACTGCAGCAGCAGTCCCGTCGCCACAATCCGCCAGTTGATGTGGCTTCGCTTTTCGCTCAACAGCCACGATAGTAAAAGAAGAAAAACAATACCGACAATAGATTGCATAATAATTCCGAACTATTACATATTTTTATTCATGTGATTTCGAGGGACGACCCCCCCTCAAGTATTTTGCGGACGAATTATAGCAAAAAACCGTAAGGTGTGACATCTTCTTGAAAAATCGTCCTTAAACGATATTGAAGTACGATCGAAACTGGACGTCACATGAAAGATCATTTATGATTCTCCTGTAACAACTTCCACCCTCTCCGGACATGCAATCAAGATGAAACCTTCAGTCAAATACTGGATCTTTATAATCGGCGTCGCCCTGTCGATCTTTTCGGTTATCGCCTTCAGTTTTATCGCCTCCTGGGGGCACCTCAATCCGGACGAGCAGGCTTTCGTCGAGGAGATCATGCACAAGCTGATCCCCTTCCCGATCATCGGCGGACTGGTTATCTTCCTAATCGTCGGCGGCATGGTCAGTTTCCTGTTCCGCCTGTATATCATTCCGATTCTGCAGCTCTCGGAAGAAACCCGCCTGATCTCGTCGGTCAACGCCGGCCATCGGATCAAGCCACGCGGCGGAGCCGAAGTCCTGCAACTGATCGATACCATCAATGATTACGCATGTTCCTTCGAACAGTTGCAGACCGAGGTCGACCAGAAGAGTGAAGTTTCCCGGTCAGCCCTCAACGCCGAGCGGAACCGCCTGGCGGCGTTGATGTCTGAGCTTCCGAACGGGGTCGTTGTCTGCAACACCGACGGCCAGATCCTGCTCTTTAACAACCAGGCGCAGAAGTTCCTGACCAGCACAGACGACGAAAATGTGAAACAGAAGCCGATCGGACTCGGCCGCTCGATTTTCGCCCTGGTCGAACGCCACCCGATCCTGCACGGGCTCGATGTCCTTAAAAAATCGCTCGACGATGGCAAGCAGAGGCCGGTCACCGGTTTCATGCTCCCCTTTGCCAAGCATTACCTCCGTTTCAGTATGGCCCCGGTCAGTGAACAGGACGGGTCGATGGACCTTACCGGGTTCGTTCTGACCATCGAGGATATCGCCCCTGAGATCGAATCGGACAACCGACTGGAGTCGTGGTTGCAGACACTGATAGACGATATCGAGCGTTCTCTTCAGGGGACGCGACGCGCTATCCGCAAGATCCTGGAGACTCCGGAGATGGCGCCAAACGAACTCGCCATTCATCGCCAGACTATCGATTCGACCTCCGCCACTATCCAGAAAAGACTCGACCGGACCCGCGAAGAAGCGGCGCGCAACATTCACACCGCCTCACACCGGGAAGAAGTCCTCGGACGTCATCTGCTCAATATCCTGGAGCAGCACCTCGAAGATCGGTTCGGGATAAAGATAAGCGGTCACATCACGGAAGACGGCTGGCTCAACCTCGACAGCTACATGGCGGTTCAGGGGATCGCCTTTCTCGCCGGTCGACTGAAAAAGCGATCTAACATCGAACAGATAAGCATCGAACTGAACAAGACGGGGAATAATCTGGCAGTTGAATTCTCTTGGGAACCTGAAAGGGTTAAGGTTGAAGACGTCGACAGCTGGCAGCGTACACCGCTGGTGACCGACCGCTTCCAACACACCTTCAGTTTCCGCGACTTCATCGCTCGACACGAAGGAGCACTGACTCTGGATCGACCCGACAAAAAGTTCTGCAACGGCGTCACCATCACCCTGCCGGCCAAGGATACTCATAATGAGTACTCCGGTTCGACCGAGTTCGAGCAACGTCCGGTCTTTTACGAGTTCGACCTGTTCAAGCAGCGCACACCCATGGTCTACAATGACCGGCTGCTGCGCGACCTGACCTACGTCCCTTTCGACCTTGAGACCACCGGTCTGCACCCGACCGAGGGGGATGAGATTATCCAGCTCGGGGCGATCCGGATCGTCAACGGCCACCTGCAGCACCACGAGACCATCGACCAACTGGTCGATCCACAGCGGGAGGTGCCGCCGATCGCGACCGAGATTACCGGCATCTACCCGGAGATGCTGGTCGGGCAGCCGACCGTCGCGCAGGTTCTACCCGAATTCAGGCGTTTTGCCGAGGGCGCAGTCCTCGTCGCCCACAACGCCGCTTTCGACATGCGATTCCTAGAACTCAAGGAGGTCGAGACCCGCACCCGGTTCGGCAACCCGGTACTCGACACCCTGCTCCTCTCGACCGTGGTTCACCCCAACCTCGACGACCATACCCTCGACGGCATCGCCGGCCGGATGAATATCCCGATTGTCGGCCGCCATACCGCCCTCGGCGACGCTATCGTCACTGCCGAGATTCTGGTCAAACTGATCGCTCTGCTCGAAGCAGCCGGCATCACCACTCTCGGCCAGGCGATCGAAGCCTCGGCCAAATCTAAGTTCGCAAAACTGTCGTTCTGATTTTTTACCACGAAGATCACGAAGGACACGAAGAAAGCCTGATTCTTAAAAAAATTTCTCACGCAAAGCCGCGAAGAAAGTCATCAATCTGAAAAGCAATTAAGCTTTTTTGGGTGTAAACTTAAACCTTTTTACTGCTTTCAAGATTTTGATCTTCACCTCGAATAGAGGTTTTATTCTTTGCTTTCCTTCGCGCCTTTGCGGCTTTGCGTGAAACAAAGATTTTGATTTTCTTCGTGCCCTTCGTAGTAACAACCCATCCCCATCCAATCTCACACAAAAAAAAGCCCGACCACATCGGTCGGGCTGGAATAACTTGTCGATTCACATCAACGGATCAGGCGTCGCTGTAGCCCGGAATCGATTCCGGGTCGACCGCGTCGATCTGTTCCGGGGTTAGATACTTTTCGGCATAGCCGCTGTAGAGCTGCCGGTCGATGAAAAGTCGGAACAGTTCGGGGTCAAGATGCCCTTCCTTGATCATGTAGCCCATGATGGTCAACGCCTTTGAGAGCGGTACCGGCGTCCGGTAGGGTCGATCGGAGGCGGTCAGCGCTTCAAAAATGTCGGCCAGGGCGAGCATACGCCCCTGTAACGGGATTTCTTCAGACAACAGGCCGTTGGGATAGCCTTTGCCGTCGAGACGTTCGTGATGCGCTCCAGCGATCTGCGGGATATTGCGCAAATGTTTCGGGAATGGCAATGACTCAAGCATGTTGATGGTGGCGACGATATGGTTCTGGATCATCTCCCGCTCGGCATCGGTCA
>PKTZ01000158.1 GCA_002868925.1 Desulfuromonas sp.
CGGATTTTTCCCCGGGATTGCTCTTCGGATGGTCGGTGTTGGTGAAAACAGTGGCTCTTTGGCGGATATGTTGACTGATGTCGCTGATTATTATGAAGACGAGGTTGAACGCAGACTTGATCGATTGACGACGATGATCGAGCCGATGATGATGTTGGCGATGGGACTACTGATCGGTGGGATTGTTGTTGCCATGTACGTGCCGATATTCCAGTTGGCCGGAACGGTGAGTTGATGGGGGAGACGATAGTGGAGTTCAATCGGAAGAAAATTGGCGAGATTCTGGTCTCGATAGGGGCAATCACCCCGGCTGAAGTGCAATTGATCATCGAGGAGATGGGGACATCGCAAAAACGTTTCGGGGAAACTGGAATTGCCGAAGGGATGTTTGATGAAGAGGTTCTCGCCCAGGCTCTGGCAGAACAGTTTCACCTGCCATTTGTTGACCTTGCCGAGACTTTGCCCGAGGCCGGACTTGCTGATCAGATCCCCTCTAATTTACCGTTAAAGTATCGTTTCTTACCGCTCCGGGAAGAAGGTGATTCACTGGTCATCGCCGTCGCCGACCCGACCGATGTCTCATCCCTTGATGAGCTTGAATTACAGCTCGATCGAAAGATCCAGGTTCAGGTTGCGCCCTGGGAGAAAATCCATAAGGTTCTTGAGCGGGGGGATGTCGGTTCCAAGCAGGTTCTCAGGGAAGTTTCGGAGGACTTCAAACTCCAGTTGGTCAAAGAGACTGACAAAGGGGAAGAAGTCCTCTCGATCGAGAAACTGACGGCCGATACCAGCCCGATCATCAGGCTGATCGACTCGACTCTTTACGATGCTCTCAATAAACGGGCGAGTGATATCCATATTGAAAGCAATGCCGAAGGGGTCGTCATCAAGTATCGGGTCGACGGGGTGCTGTTCCGGGCGACCGATCCGCTCGATGAACGTTTTCAGAGCCCGATCATTTCCCGTATCAAAGTCATGAGTGAGCTCGACATCTCGGAGCGACGAATTCCACAGGACGGGCGTTTTAAGGTTCGGCTCGGTGGCAAATCGATCGATTTTCGGGTGTCGATCATGCCGAGTATCTTTGGTGAGGATGCTGTAATCCGTATTCTCGATAAGGAATCGATCGCTTCCGATCTGCAGGGTTTGACCCTCGAGGCGCTCGGTTTTCCCGAACACGAACTGGTCCGATTTCGACGCATGGTGCGTGAGCCGTACGGCATGGTGCTCGTGACCGGACCGACCGGTAGTGGTAAAACGACATCGCTTTATGCAGCCCTTTCCGAGATTAACTCAGAAGATGAAAAGGTAATCACCATCGAGGACCCGGTCGAATACCAGGTGAAGGGGGTTGTCCAGATTCCGGTTAACGAGAAGAAGGGGCTGACTTTTGCCCGTGGTCTTCGTTCCATTCTGCGTCATGACCCGGACAAGATCATGGTCGGTGAGATCCGTGACCCGGAGACGGCCCAGATCGCCGTCCAATCGGCCTTGACCGGCCACCTGGTGTTTACGACGGTTCATGCCAACAACGTTTTCGATGTGCTCGGTCGTTTTCTGCACATGGGGATCGACGCCTACAACTTTGTCTCCTGTCTCAACTGTGTAGCGGCGCAACGTCTTGTCCGAAAGATCTGCCCTCATTGTAAACAGAAGGTGGAATATACGAAGCAGGAACTGGAGGAGTCCGGACTGCCGTACGAGAAGTTCCGTGAAATCGATTTTTATGAAGGGGCGGGTTGCGAGGAGTGTCACGGTACCGGTTACCTCGGGCGGAGTGCCATCATGGAATTGCTCGATATGAACGACGAGATGAGAGAGCTGATTGTCAGCAAAGCTCCGGTGACCCAACTTAAAAAGGCTGCCCGCGAGGCAGGTACTATTTTCCTGCGCCAGGCGGCGATCGAAAAAGTTGTGGCAGGGATTTCGACGCTGCCGGAAATTAATAGAGTAACTTTTGTCGAACAGGGTGACTTGTGATTTATCGAACCTATCTCGGACTGGATCTGCAACCACAGGCAATGCGCGCTGTTGCCTTGCGGCACCATCGCAAGTCGGCCA
>PKTZ01000067.1 GCA_002868925.1 Desulfuromonas sp.
CCGTAGCCGAAGGTGCCGGATGCCGGCATCACCGGGTTGCGCATTTTGATGCCGGCGACATCGACCTGCAGGTTCGGTTTCTTGATTTCCGTATTGACGCTGCTGCTCATTACGCACACCCTCCGCATGAATCGTTCGCTTCTCCGATCGCGCTCCAGTCAAGCCGTTCGGCCTGGAAAACCGGGCCGACCTTGCAGGTACAGAGATAACTTGGGTTCTCCTCGGTATGCCCTGCCCCCTTGACCACGCAGCCGAGGCAGGCACCGACGCCGCAGGCCATGTGTTCCTCGAGCGAAACCTGCAACGCTACCTTCTGTTGACTGCAGATCTCATTCACCGCTTTCAACATCGGGGTCGGACCGCAGGCAAAGACCTCGGCTTCGGGATACTTCTTCAGCTTCCGCTTCAGAACCTCGGTGACGAACCCCTCCTCGCCGAGGCTGCCATCATCGGTCGAAACGTAAGTCTCGACCCCGAGCCGTTCGAACTCGGTCACGGCCAGGATGTCGTCACGGGTCCGCCCCCCCATCAGCAGGCGAACGTTATACTCTTCGACCAGCTCACTCGCCAGCATGAAAAGCGGGACGAGACCGATACCGCCACCGACCAGAATTTTGTCCTGTTTGTCCGGATCGTGCTCGAACCCCTTGCCGAGCGGACCGAGCAGCTCGACGTGATCCCCTTCGTGCAATTCACACATGATATTAGTGCCGCGACCGACACATTTGTAGAGGATTTCGACATACTCTTTCGGGGGCATCCCTTCACAGTCGGGAGCGAGGTGGCCGGTCCGGAAGATTCCGAACGGGCGGCGCAGCAACGGCGGCAGCGAACGCTGAACCCGGAACATCAGGAACTGGCCCGATTTCGCCTTAGCACCGAAGCCAGGCGCCAGAATCCGCATTCGGAAATAGTCGGGAGAGACCTCCTGATTGGAGAGAATGATGGTCTTGTAATTTTGCATGTGTGATTATCCTGTATTGATTGTTACCGGCTCCCAATCGGACGGGTGTGCTTTACAGCAGACACTCCATCAGCAGGGCATCTTCATTATCGTCATAATAAGCAGGCCTTACACCATTGGTCTTAAATCCGTACTTTTCGTATAGTTGTTGAGCTGAGCGGTTACTGGCCCTGACTTCGAGAATGACCCGGACCACCCCGTCTTTTTTTGCTCGATTCAGCACATACTGCAACAGCCCGGCGGCGAGTCCCTGTCGCCGATACCGCGGCGAGGTAGCAACATTCTGAATCTGCAGCTCATCGACAACTTGCCAACTGCAGAGAAAGGCGGCCACATCATCATCTGCCACGAGTAGATCGACACTGGAACCGGGATTCGACAGCTCGGCCGTAAACTGCTGCTTCGACCAGGGGTGCGGATTCGATTCGACCTCGATGGCAACGACCGCATCGATATCGTCCGCCTGCATCCGGCGTATTTCAGTCGGTTCGGCCGCGTCAGCCATGAGTCTGTTGATCCTCGGGGGAAGAGCATAACACCGGTCCGGGCAATAAGGCGTACCATAATAAGTCACGATCCCCCTTTCGTAAAGAATTTACTTGCCCGTTTTCCGAGTTAGACATTGACAAGCCCCATGGCTTGATTTATTTAATGTGCAAGCCAAGAATAAGGAGTCAAATTTTGTCAAAAAACGAAAAAGTGACCTATAAGGATGCCGGTGTTGACATCGATGCCGGCAATCGTTTTGTCCAGATGATCAAACCGCTGGTCAAGGCGGCATCGCGGCCGGAAGTACTGACCGATATCGGCGGTTTCGGTGGCCTCTTTTCGCTCAACACCGATAAATACAAAAACCCCGCCCTGGTCTCTTCGACCGACGGCGTCGGTACCAAGCTCAAGCTAGCGTTCATGCTCGACAAGCACGACACGGTCGGCATCGACCTGGTCGCCATGTGCGTCAACGACATCATCGTCCAGGGCGCGGAACCACTCTTCTTTCTCGACTATCTGGCGACCGGCAAACTGACGCCGGAAAAAGCGGCCGACATCGTTAAAGGAATCTCCGATGGCTGCGTCGAATCGGGCTGTGCCCTGATCGGTGGCGAGACGGCGGAAATGCCCGGGATGTACGCGGTCGGCGAATACGACCTGGCCGGGTTCACGGTCGGCGTCGTCGACCGGGACGCGATCATCGACGGCTCCGCCATCACGGTGGGCGACAAACTGATCGGGATCGGCTCGAGCGGCCTCCATTCCAACGGTTTCTCCCTGGCGCGCAAGGTCCTGCTCGAAAAAATGGGACTGCCGCTGCAGAAGAAGGTCGACGAGCTTGGCTGCGTTCTCGGCGAAGAGCTGATCAAGCCGACGAAAATCTACGTCAAAAGCATCCTCAACCTGCTGCGCGATTTCACCATCAAAGGGATGGCGCATATTACCGGCGGCGGACTGCTGGAGAATGTGCCGCGCGTCCTGCCGGGCCACTGCCGTGCCATTATCGACCGCAACAGCTGGCAGGTCCCCGCTATTTTCGAGTTAATCAAAGAAGGCGGCAATATCGACGATATGGAACTGCTGCGTACCTTCAACTGCGGTATCGGCATGGTACTGATCGTACCGAAGGATGATGTCGACGATATCCTCGGTCGACTGACCGGCCTCGGAGAAGAAGCCTGGCTGATCGGCGAGATCGGGCAGACCGACGGCGACGAGCAGATCGAAATCACAAGCTGAGACAGGGACTGTTTTGAGCAAGAAATTACGGATAGGAGCGCTCGCTTCGGGCGGCGGAACCAACCTGCAGGCGATTATCGATCGCTGCGCCGATGGCTCAGTCGAGGCCGAAATCGTTGTATTGATCTGCAACAATCCGGGAGCCGGAGCCATCGCCCGTGCCGAAAAAGCGGGCATCGAAACCGTGACCATCGATCACCGCAGTTTCGACGACCGGACCGATTTCGACAAAGCGATCGTCGCCGCCCTGCAGCAGGCCGAGGTCGACCTGGTCGTGCTGGCCGGTTTTATGCGGATCGTCACCGAAACCATTCTCGACTCCTTTCCGAACCGGGTTCTGAATATCCACCCGGCGCTTCTCCCTTCTTTCCCCGGCCTGCACGTCCAACAAAAAGCGCTCGACTACGGCGCCCGTTTTTCCGGCTGCACCGTCCACTTCGTCGATTCCGGTGTCGACACCGGACCGATCATCATCCAGGCGGTAGTCCCGATTTTCGACGACGACACAGAGGATAGCCTGGCCGCCAAAATCCTGGTCCAGGAGCACAAAATCTATCCCCGGGCCATCCAGCTTTTTGCCGAAGGCCGTCTCCGGATCGAAAATCGCCGAGTCATTATCGATCCGCCGCTTGCAAACGAAGATGTTGCATTGATCAACCCCCCGCTTCGCTGATATAACTGCAGATCATGAACGCTAACCGGCAAAAATCGATCATGGTCAGCGCCTGCCTGCTCGGTCTCGACACCCGCTACAACGGGATCAGTAAAAAGAACCAGGCTGTTATCGATTACCTCACAGAGGAGAAATGGACGGTCATTCCGGTCTGCCCGGAGCAGCTTGCCGGCCTGCCGACACCGCGACCGGCGACCCGCTTCCAAAAAGGGGACGGCGACGCGGTTTTGCATGGGAGCGGAATCGTCATGAACAGCGAACAGCAAATCGTCAACGACGCCTTCATCAAAGGTGCCGAACAGGTTTTGCAGATCGCAGCCCTCAACCGGTGTCGGGTCGCTCTTTTCAAAGAGAGGAGCCCCTCCTGCGGCGTCCACCATATCTACCGCGAGGGTCAAATCGTCAGCGGCCAGGGAGTGAGCACCGCCTGCCTGAAACGGCACCGGATATCGGTTTTCAGTGAAGATGAACTGGCCCGGCTCGACACGATCGACGCGGGCGAGGAGAATAAGTAAGATGCCAGGGATCCAACGTACAGGAAACAAACATTACGATATAGCCGTACTCGGCGATTCGCTCGCCGGCAGGCTGACCGCGACCCTTGCCGCCAAGAAGGGCTGTCATGTCCTGAGTGTGCATAACAACAAGGAGCTGCAGGTCCCCTGGTTGACCTCGTCGCATCTGCTCGAAAGAATTCTCGGCCTGCTCGACGGTCGCTCATGCTCGACCAAGCCATTTCCGTTCCAGGTGATTACCAAAAACCAACGGATTAATTTCAACGACAGCAATCCGCTGACCGATGAATTACGCCGGGAGCTTCCGGAAGAGAGTGAGGAAATTGCAACCTTTCTCGACGACATGAGCGCACTCGGCGAGAATCTGGAAGAGTTGCTATGGGAGCATCACGGTTTCCCGACAACGGGACTCGGCAACCGACTTAAATTCAAGAAAATCTGTTTCAGTTCCGACGTTCCTAGCCGGGCATTCCGGCAGACTCTGCGCGACCGGGTCGCCGTTTTCAACACGCCGGGTGCACGCAAACTCCTTTCCGCCCTGTTCTGCGGTTTCGCCTTCAAGCCATCCAACAAGCTGACTCTGGCCGAATGCGCCCTGGTCTGGGGTGGGCTTGGCCACAAGAGCGGTGTTGTCAAAAACGGCCTCGAAGAGCTTCTCTGGCACCGCTATCGCCAGTTCCACGGTGAAGAAGAGGCACTGTTCCGTCTTGCCCGGGTCCGTGATGACAAGTCGGGACTGACAACCCTGGTCTTCGAAAACGGCGAGACGGTCACCTGCGACCACCTCGTTTTTGCCGACCGCGAAAAGATTGCCCTGTGCGAAGGGATCGCCCCGCCTCAGACGGGACGCATAACCAGCAGTCACCTGAGCGTCAATCTCATGGATCGTATCTCGCCTCTGCTGCATCAAAATGTGATCGTCGACGGGAATCCTCCGTTGCGTCTCAATTTCGAAAAATCGGACACGGTGACCCGCTGCCGGGTCGAAAACGCTGCAATCAGCGATGGCGGACTTTCGAGTCCGGAGAAAATCGAGACGCGGCTGCAAAAAATCATCCCTTTTGTCGATCTCGACCTGACGCCACTGGCCCAGTCGCCCCATTCCGATATGACGATAAGCTCCGAGGAGAACCCGGTTCTGATGTCGGCTTACGAAAAGATCGTTTTCGATCACGGCCGCAAATTTCTCTGCAGTGGCAGCGAGGTTATCCCGGAACTCGGTTCGGTCGGCGAGGTACTGGTGGCGATTACAGTTACCGGCCAATTGTTAAAGGCAACCGGCAATCCTCCCCTGCAACAAAAAGCGGAGAAATAATAGTCTACTAGCGGCGAAAAAAGGCTTGCAAAGCCAAGGCAGTCGTGGTAGAAATTCCCGTTCCAGACAACAGGAGGACGAACAGATGGCTAAAGTATGTGAAGTTTGTGGAAAGAAACCGATGACTGGCAATAATGTCAGCCATGCCCATAATAAGACCAAAAAAGTCTTCAACCCCAACCTGCAGAAGATTCGCGCAATCGACAGCAAGGGTTCGATTCGGGGAATGAAGGTTTGTACCCGCTGCATCCGGAGCGGAGCCGTTCAAAAAGCGGTTTAATCTCCCTTCATATCAAACAAAAAAGCGGATCATACGATCCGCTTTTTTTATTTCCCTTTTTTCCCTTATCTACCTGATCAACCGGCGCAGGCGATCCATTCGATCTCGACCCCGACCCCTTTCGGCAGCGCCGCGACCTCGACACAGGCCCGTGCCGGCGGTGGATCGGAGAAATAGCTGCCGTAGATCTCGTTAACCGTGGCAAATTCATTCAGGTCGGTCAGGTAGATTGTCGTCTTGACGACATCATCGAAACCGAGTCCGGCCGCCTCGAGCATCGCCTGCATGTTGCTCATCACCTGCCGCGTCTGCTCGTCGATCGGTCCGTCCACAACCTTACCTTTCGGCGTCAACGGGATCTGTCCGGAGAAAAAGACCAGCCCTTCTGCCTTGATCGCCTGCGAATAAGGTCCGATTGCCGCCGGAGCTGCTTCCGTACTGATCTTCTTAACTGTCATTGCAAACGCTCCTTTTCAAAAGGCAAAGCTAAAGCCGCTTCAGTCGCACCACCCGGATCACTCCGTTCAACTTCTTGATCGAGTTTATAACTTTATTGAGATGATTGAGATCACGGATGTCGATCTCGAAATCGTTGATGGCGTCCTGCTCCGGGGTTGCCTGGACCCGGGCGCTGAGGATATTCGCCTCGCTGTCGGTGATCGCCGCCGAAATCGCAGCCAGCATCCCCTTTTTATCGGCACAGACGACCCTGATAGTTACCGCCCGTGACGACTGCTTGCGGGTATCCCATTCGACATCAATCCGCCGGTTGGGATCGGATTCGAGCACATGCGGACAGTCGATAGTATGGACCGTCACCCCCCGCCCCCGGGTGACGAAACCGGTAATCGGATCGCCCGGGACCGGGTTGCAGCACTTGGCGAAGCGGACCAGAATATCGTCTACCCCCTGAATCTTGATCGCGCTTTTCGGCTTGCGGCGCAGCTTGTCGAGGACCTTTTCGAACTTCCCGGTCTGTTCGGGCTGGCCCTTCATCTCTTCCTTGGGAATGATCCTGTTAACGACCTGTCCGAGGGTCACCTTACCGTAACCGATATTGGCGAGCAGATCGTCGAGCTTGCCGAAACCGAGGTCATTGAGCACTTTGGCGAGCTTCTCGCCCGAAAGCTCCCGATTGATGCTGAAACCGTGCTTGCGCAGCTCCTTCTCCAGCAGGTTCTTGCCGAGTTCGATACTCTTTTCGCGTTGTTCGGTCTTAACCCATTGCCGGATTTTGTTGCGCGCCTTACTGGTCTTGACAAACGCCAACCAATCCTTCGAAGGCGTATGTCCGGCCGAGGTCAGAACCTCTATGATGTCCCCGTTATTGAGTGCGGTCTTAAGCGGAACCAGCTTGCCGTTGACCTTGGCCCCGATGCAACGGTTGCCGACATCGGTATGAATGCTGTAGGCGAAATCGACTGGGGTCGCCCCTTTCGGCAACTCCTTGACGTCTCCGCCTGGGGTAAAGACGTACACCTCTTCCGGGAAGAGTTCGACCCGCACCGAGTTGAGAAAGTCCTTGGAGTCCTTGACCTCCTGCTGCCATTCGAGCATCTGCCGCAACCAGCGGAAACCGGACGCCTCGCGTCCGGCGGCGACCGACTTCCCCTCTTCCTTGTATTTCCAGTGGGCGGCGATCCCCTCCTCGGCAATCCGGTGCATCTCCTCGGTCCGGATCTGCACCTCGATCCGTCCACCGTAAGGACCGATGACCGTGGTATGCAGTGACTGGTACATGTTCGCCTTAGGCATGGCAATGTAGTCCTTGAACCGCCCGGGGATAGGCTTCCAGGCAGCGTGGATAATGCCGAGAACACCGTAGCAGTCATGGACTGACTTGACGATTATTCTGAAAGCGGTCAGATCGTGGATCTGGTCAAAGTCGATCCCCTGGCGCTCCATTTTCTGGTAGATCGAATAGAGGTGCTTCGAACGGCCGGAGACATCGCCTTCAATGCTGTTCTGATCGAGCATCTTCATGATAATCGACCGGATATCCTCGATATACGACTCGCGCTCCTTGCGCCGGCCGGCGACCCGTTCGACCAGATCATTATAAATCTCAGGTTCCAGGTAGCGGAAGGAGAGGTCTTCGAGATCGCTCTTGACCCAGCTGATACCGAGACGATTGGCCAGAGGGGCGTAGATTTCCAGGGTCTCACGGGCGATCCGCTTCTGCATATCGCCCGACACATACTCGAGGGTCCGCATGTTGTGCAACCGGTCGGCCAACTTGACGATAATGACGCGCAGGTCGCGGGCCATGGCGAGCAGCATTTTACGAAAGTTCTCGGCCTGGCGTTCTTCGCTGGTACGAAAGGTGATCTGGCCGATCTTGGTCACGCCATCGACCAGTCGAGCGACCTCTTCACCGAATTCGCCCTTGACCTTTGAATAATCAGCGTCGGTATCTTCGATAGTATCGTGCAGAAGACCGGTAATAATGGATGGCAGGTCGACCCTTAGGCGGACCAGGATTCTGGCGACCTCGACCAGGTGGGTAATATAAGGCTCACCGGAAAGACGAACCTGTTCCGAATGGGCCTCCGCAGCGAAATCGAAAGCCTTGCGAACAAGTGTCAGGTCGGCATCGGGGTAAAGCTGGCCGACCTCTTCGAGGAGTTTGTCCAGTTGGACCATTTTTAGATGGGATGCCGACACAACAACGCCGGTGACGAAGCACCGGCGCTGGGGAAATCCGGCAATAGATTAAGTCAGTTTTTACGGGACGGCAACTCGTATTCGACCTTGCCGGCGGCAATCTCGCGCAGCGACAGGACGACCTTCTTGTTGCCCGACTTGTTATCGATCAGAGGCTGAGCTCCCTTGTAGAGCTGCTTGGTTCTTTTCGATGCAATCATGACCAACAGAAACCGGTTCGGAATCTGCTGCAAACAATCTTCTACGGTAATACGTGCCATTTTATATATAGCTCCTTCTTTTAATCAGAATTCAAAAACATCCTGCAGTGGCGACAAGGCGACGCGTGTTCGGCAGGTTTCGGCCATCAGTATAGCCTTTAGCTCCAATAAAGCAAAGTCGAAATTGTCATTGACGACAATGTAATCGTACCATCGCGCTTCAGGGATCTCTTTACGCGCATTCTCGATCCGTTTATTGACCACGTCGGCACTATCGGTCTTACGATCGACAAGACGTTTTTCGAGCTCATCGAGGTTCGGCGGAAGAATGAAGATAAATACCCCGTTTCCAAGGTTCTTCTTCAACTGGGCAGCCCCCTGGCAGTCGATATCGAGCAGGACGTC
>PKTZ01000194.1 GCA_002868925.1 Desulfuromonas sp.
CTGGGTTCAGGACCGACGCCAGGGGCTCTGGATGTATTACCGGCTCAGCAACGGGGACGTCTCCTTGATCGACGAACTGAAGACGGTGTTGAAGGGACATGTCGCGGTCAGCCCCGAGAATGCTCAGGCATTGAAAAGCCTGGATCGATTTCGGGCCGGGCAGGAATGCCAGGTCTGCTGATGGTCCGGGCGGATAGACCGTACGTTTTAAAGGAGTAAAAAACTTATGTCGAATAAAAAGCGGGCTCTTTTCCTCTGCACGCACAACTCCTGTCGCTCGCAGATGGCCGAGGGGTTGATCAACCATGACCTCGGTGACCGGGTCGAAGCCTTTTCGGCCGGCACCGAAAAAACCCGGGTCAAGCCTCTGGCGGCAAAGGTACTTCAAGAGCTTGGTATCGACACCTCGCCACTATACTCGAAAACACTGGAGGCATTCGACGGCCAACCGTTCGACTATGTCATCACGCTGTGCGGCGATGCCAACGAGAAGTGCCCGCTCTATTTCGGCGGAACAGAGCGCATCCATATCGGCTTCGAAGATCCCTCGCGTCTTCCCGGCAGTGATGAAGAGGTGCTACCTGAATACCGACGGGTGCGGGACCAGATCCGGCAAACGCTGACCGAATTCTTCAAAAAGGAGCTTGCCTGATGTCTTCCGGTGTTTCGAAAAGACTCTCTTTCCTTGACCGTTACCTGACTCTCTGGATTTTTCTGGCGATGCTTATCGGTGTTGTCGTCGGCTGGATGGCTCCGGAGGTCAAGTCAGTCATAAACTACTTCACCGTGGGTACCACCAATATCCCGATCGCCGTCGGCTTGATCCTGATGATGTACCCGCCCTTCGCCAAGGTGCGTTACGAGGAGATGCCGGACGTTTTTCGTAACAAGAAAATCCTCGGTCTCTCGCTGGTGCAGAACTGGTTGATCGGCCCGGTACTCATGTTCATCCTCGCCATCGTCTTCCTGCACGGCTACCCCGAATATATGGTCGGCCTGATCATGATCGGCCTGGCCCGCTGTATCGCCATGGTGATCGTATGGAACGAACTGGCCAAGGGGAACACCGAATATGCCGCCGGGCTGGTCGCTTTCAACAGTATCTTCCAGGTACTCTTCTTCAGCCTCTATGCCTGGTTCTTTATCGGGGTGTTGCCGCCACTGTTCGGTCTTGAGGGAGCGGTGGTTGATATCAGTATCGGTGAGATCGCGCAGAGCGTTTTCGTTTACCTGGGAATTCCGTTTCTCGCCGGGGCGCTGACCCGGTTGGTCGGGGTAAAAGCTCTGGGGTGCGAGCGTTACCACCGGGTGGTGGTGCCCAAGATCAGCCCGCTGACCCTGATCGCCCTGCTGTTCACCATCGTCGTCATGTTCAGTCTCAAGGGTGAACTGATCGTCGAGATCCCGATGGACGTGGTGCGCATCGCTATTCCGCTGCTGATCTATTTCGTGATCATGTTCCTGGTCTCTTTCGTTATGGGAAAAAAGATTGGCGCAGACTACAGTCGAACGACGACCCTTGCCTTTACCGCCGCCAGCAACAATTTCGAGCTGGCAATCGCCGTTGCCGTCGCCGTGTTCGGGCTTGAATCGGGGGCCGCATTTGCGGCGGTGATCGGTCCGCTGGTGGAAGTCCCTGTGATGATTGGACTGGTCAACGTCGCCTTCTGGTTCCAGAAAAGACACTTCGCTTAATCCCTAACAGATTGCAGCGTAAAAAACGGAGCGCCCTGATGCGGTGTCTCCGTTTTTTTATGTTCTGTCTTCAGTGTTGTCGGGTGCAGAAAAAATGAACCAGGCGATTGCCAGGATCTGCAGGATAATGGTCGTGCCGAATCCGGCGCGGTAGCCGGCGACGGCATAACCGCCGGTTTCGGTGGTCGGCCAGAAGTCGATGATGACACCGATCCCCCACTGCGCCGAAAATGCGGCGAAGAAGACCAGCAGGTTCAGCGCGGTGTTGGCACGTCCGGTCAGGTTCGGCGGGAAATGCTGGGAGAGGATGGCGTAGGGGAGAATAGCGGCGGTGCCGAAGAACCCGAACAGCAGCCAACGAAGAAGAGCCAGGTCGGAAAACGGCAACAGCAGCAGGCTTTGCGCCGCCAGAAAAAGGAACAGGCCGGTCGCGGCCGTAGTCAACGGGGTGAGGCCTCTTCGTGAGAGGCGTTCGGCCAAGGCGCCGAAAGCAAAATAGCCGCAGATCATGGCAACCGAAATAGCGAGCAGGGTGTTGGCGACCGCGTCGCGCTCGAAGCCGGCGACGTCGCGTAGCCAGGGGCCGGACCAGAGGCCGTAGATGGAAAGGTAAGCGGCCTGAGCAGTAAAGGCCCAGGGTGCAATGCGCCAGAAATAGCGACTGCGCAGCACCGTGCCGATTCCGCGCAGTTGATCATTGAACGGCTCGCCCGGCTGCGAAGAGTTTCTTTCCGGGACGACGAAGAAAATGACGATCGCCGCAACCAGGGTCAGTCCTGCGATGAAGAGGAATACCCCGCGCCAGTCTGTGATCTGCAATGCCGCTTCGACCGGCCGGGTCGCAGCCAGGGCGCCGAGGCCGCCCGAGACCATCTGCACGCCGTTGGCAAAAGGCAACCGCCGCGGCTCGAACCAGAGAGAGAATGCCTTGAACGCCGCCATCAGGCAGGCCGAGACCCCGAGGCCGATCAGGGCACGGCCGACGAGCAGGCCGGTGAACGAGGTTGCCTGGCTGAACAGGAACGCCCCGGCGGCGGCGATCGTCAGCAGGCCCGCTTCGACCCGGCGTGGCCCGAAGCGATCGAGCAGCAGACCGAGCGGCAGCTGGAAGGCGCCGAAGGCGAGCAGGTAGACCGAGGTCAGCAGGCCGAGGCTGGCCGGATCGAGACCGATATCCCGGACCAGATCGGGGGCGATGACCGCGTTGATGGTCCGGAAGAGGTAGGAGAGGAAATAGCCGAGAGCGAAGGGGAGAAAGACCCGCAGCAGATGTCCGAGACTGTTAGCCATGCTGGCCTAGCGTTCTTCGGAGCGGCAACCTTCGAGGGCCGTCGCCATCTGTTCGATCAGGGTGAAGTAGAGTTCGGGGCCGGCGTCAAGGTCGGCTCCGAGCGGGTCGAGAATGCCGACGCCGGCGTCGCTCCCTTCGGCAAGGATGTCGGCCAGGCGGGGGGTGAACTGCGGTTCGGTATAAATGCAGGTGACGTTCCGGTCCCGGATCGTTTGCTGCAGTTGGGCCAGTCGCCGCGCGCCCGGTCGCCGGTCCGGGTCGATCGCCAATGCGCCGAGGGGGTGCAGGTCGAACTCCTGTTCGAAGTACTGGTATGCGTCGTGGAAAACGATGTAGTGTTTCGAGCGCAGAGGACGCAAACGTTTCTCGATTGTGCCCTGTAATGTTTGCAGTCGTTGTTTCAGGGCTGCAAGGTTTTTATTGTAAACGGTCGCCATGCCGGGATCGATTTCGACCAGTTTCCGGGCGACCGCGTCGGCGATGGCGGCAGCATTGCTCGGGGCGAGCCAGATGTGCGGGTCGATCCGGTCGTCATCATGATCGGCTTCCGCACCATCGGTATGGTCGTGCCCGTGCCCTTCACCCCAGACGCCACCCCGGCGGGAGGGGAGTATCGTCATCTCCGGTTGTTCGAGCAGGGTCAGAAGGTGACCATTTAGTTCTAGGTTGGCCAGCGGCCGGACCATGAACGATTCGAGCTGCGGTCCGACCCAGACCACGAGGTCGGCTGCCTCCAGGTTGTGCACCTCCGACGGGCGCAGGTTATAGCCGTGCGGTGAGCCGCCGGCCCGGACCAGCAGGGTCGGCTCACCCGCCCCCTGCATCAGGTTGGCGACCAGCGAATGGATCGGCTTGATACTGGCTACCACCGCCGGTCCGGCAGTGGCCGGTGCCGGCAGGAGGGCCAGCAGGATAAGCAGCATGGGGGAACGCAGCAGGAGCCTGCCGATATGATAAAATCCTTGTGTTTTCATACGCTTTACCATAGTAATTAAGGACCGGTTTCAATGCGACATTATGCCACGGAATTGCCGATGATGACAGCTGTTGAGCAAAAAAAGATCCTCCTCGAAGTGAACGATGTTTCGGTCGCTTTTCAACAGCGCCAGGTGCTGCACGACGTGTCGTTGCAGATCGAAGCGGGTGAGGTCGTGACCATCATCGGTCCGAACGGTGCCGGTAAAACAACCCTGGTCCGGGTTGCACTCGGGCTGTTGAAGCCGACCAGCGGTACGGTACGACTCGACTCCACATTGAAGATCGGCTATTTGCCGCAGCGGTTTACGGTCGAGCCGACCCTGCCGATCGATGTCCGCCGTTTTCTGCAGCTGACCGGAGTGCGGGATCTCGAGCGGTTGCAGTCGGTACTCGACGAGGTCGGTGCCGGCAAACTGCTCGATGCATCGCTGCAGGGGCTGTCGGGGGGGGAGACGCAGCGGGTGCTGCTCGCCCGCGCTCTGCTGCGCGATCCGGAACTGCTGGTGCTCGACGAGCCGGCCCAGGGGGTCGACCTGCACGGTCAGGTCGATTTCTTCGCCCTTATCGAGAAGCTGAGGGTCCGGCGTGGTTGTTCGGTGTTGATGATTTCGCACGATCTGCATCTGGTAATGGCGGCAACCGACCGGGTCGTCTGTCTCAATAATCACATCTGCTGCACCGGCAATCCGGAGGTGGTGACCCGCAACCCGGCATTTATCGAACTGTTCGGCGAAGAGGCGACCAAAGCCCTGGCGATCTATACCCATGACCGTGACCATCGACATTAATAAATTTATCAGCCCGGCGGGAGGCGAAGATGCTTGACGATTTTTTCCTGCGCGCTTTGCTCGGCGGGATTCTGGTCGCCGTGGTCGCGGCGCCGTTCGGCGTTTTTGTCGTCTGGCGACGACTCGCTTACTTCGGCGATACGCTGGCCCATTCGGCCCTGCTCGGGGTCGCGCTCGGTTACCTGCTGCACTTGAACCTGACCGCCGGGGTGATCGTGGTCTGTCTGCTGGTCGCCTGCCTGCTGTTCTTCTTTCAGCGACAGAGGACCCTGGCCGGCGATACGGTTCTCGGTATCCTGTCGCACAGTTTTCTCGCCGTCGGGCTTGTGGTTATCGCCTTTTTCGAGACGGTCCGGATCGACCTGATGGGCTACCTGTTTGGTGATATTCTGGCGGTCGGCCGGGGCGACCTGGTCTGGATGGCGGTCTGCGGCAGTATCTCCCTGGTGTTGCTGCTATTGATCTGGCGACCGTTGTTGTTGATCTCGATCCATGAAGACCTGGCCCGGGTCGAAGGGGTGCCGGTCGACCTGATCAAGCTCTCTTTCGTCTGCCTGCTCGCCCTGCTGGTCGCGGTGATGATGAAGATCGTCGGCCTGATCCTGGTAACCTCTCTATTCGTGATTCCGGCGGCGACGGCGCGCAAACTGGTTCGGACGCCGGAGACCATGGCGCTGATGGCGGCCCTGTTCGGTGTGCTGGCGGTGGGGTCCGGGCTGATCGGCTCCTACCAGTGGGATACCCCGGCCGGACCATCGATCGTGCTGTCCGGGGCTGCGCTGTTCGTCGTGATCTATCTGTTGCCGGTGAAGAGAGGGGCGTAGGTTCTGTCAGGCGCCGGCGACGCCGTTGCGGCCGCTCTCCTTGACCGAGTACATTGCCATATCGGCGAGGCGGACCAGTTCTGATTTTTTGTCGGCATCGGTCGGGTAGGTGGCGATCCCGAAGCTGGCGGTCAGAGTGATCGGGGTGCCGTCGTCAGCCTTGAATTTGTTTTCGCGGATAATTTCGAGCAGGTCGGTAGCCATCTTGATCGCCCCCGATTTTTCGGTTGACGGCAGCAGGATGACAAACTCGTCACCGCCGTAACGGGCGGCCAGGTTGATACGGCGGGTGTACTTCTTGACCAGGCCGCCGATCTCACTCAAAATTCTGCTCCCGACCAGATGCCCGTGGGTGTCGTTGACCTTTTTGAAGTAATCGATATCGAAGAAGACCAGGGAGAGTTTGTTTTTGTAGCGCTTGGCCCGTTCGATCTCATAATCGATCAGTTCGCTGAAGTGACGCGAATTGTAGAGTGAGGTCAAATCGTCGGTTATGATCAGCTCGTTGATTGTTTCGAAATAGAGGGCGTTTTCGATGGCGATGGCGACGTAGTCGGCAATGGTGGTCAGGATAGGCAGGTCTGATTCGCTGAAGCTTTCGTTACTGTCGGTGTTGATCAACTCGATGACGCCGAGCGTTCGGTTCTTGCTTTTGAGCGGGACGCAGATTACGGAGCGGGTTTCGTAGGATGTCGCCTTGTCGATCTGGTCGGAGAAACGATCATCGCACTTGGCGTCCGGGATGACGAGCGACTCGCCATGTTCGGCGACCCAACCGGCGATCCCCTCACCCTTTTTCAGGCGGAGCCCTTTCAGTTTTGCGGCGGCGGGGGAGACGGCAATCTCGAAGGTCATTTCGCCGGTTTTCTCATCGACCAGAAGCAATGACCAGATCTTCGAGTGGAGTAGCAGGCTGACCTTTTCCATGACCACGTTGAGCACATCCTGACGGCTCAAGGTCGAGGTCAATGCCTTGCCGATCTCGACCAGGGTTGCCAACTCGGCGTTACGGCGTTGTAGCATTTCGAGCAGTGCTTTGTCGGCTTTGGCCATCATCAAGGATTTCCCGCTTGCGAGGTATAACCATTTATGTAAAATGCCATAAAATTTAATAATACAGCACAGATCGGTGCTTTTCGAGGAGAAATTAAGGGATCGCTCATTATAGAGTAAGTATAATATACGGAGGCAAATATGAAAGTTGTTGCATTCAATGGAAGTGCCAGGAAAAAGGGGAATACCAGCATTCTGGTCTCGACCGTTTTTGGTGAGCTCGAAAAAGAGGGGATTGAAACCGAGGAGTTCACACTGGCCGGTAGCCGCATTCAGGGTTGTACCGCCTGTTATCGCTGTTTTTCGACCAAGGATAAGCGCTGCGCGGTGACTAATGATATTGCCAATGAGTGCATCGATAAAATGCTCGAGGCCGATGGCATTATCCTGGCATCGCCGACCTACTTTGCCGACATGACGGCCGAGATGAAGGCGCTGATCGATCGTTGCGGCATGGTCTCGCGGGCCAACGACGATATGTTTAGGCGCAAGGTCGGTGCGGCGATCGTGGCGGTGCGGCGCGGCGGCGCGATCAATGTTTTTGATTCGATGAATCACTTTTTCCTGATCGGGCAGATGATCGTTCCGGGGTCGGTCTACTGGAACATCGGTATCGGTCGCGATATCGGCGAGGTCGAGAACGACGAGGAGGGGATGCGGACCATGCGGGTGCTCGGCGAAAATATGGCCTGGCTGCTCAAATGTGTCTCCGGCGGCGACTGAACCGTCTAAATGCACAGATCGTGTCGGTGCTTCCGGCAACGAAAAAATACGGGTCGCAACCTATCGGTTGGCGGCCCGTTTTATTATGATCGATTCAAACAAAAACAACTTCTTCATTTTCCAAACCTCCTTTTTCTTGGCGCGCACAGCAGATCCCTCCACTGCGGCGCGTCTTTTTTTTGTCCGGTGCTGCAATTCGCGAGGCTGGCGGTAAAATAGACCAAGGAGGGGGTGGATAAGGAGAGTTACATGCTCAAACGATATATATTCTCTGTTCTGACGCTATTCTTCGTTACCGCGTGCACCTTGGGAAGCCCACCCCCGATTCCGGTCGATATCGATTCCTCTACCCCGGGCGGTACCATCACCCGCGGCGGCACGCCGTTTCAGCTGCTCGGCACCCCTGTCGCCGTCGGCGAGCCGCTGCCATCGGTGGCGCTTTACAGTAACAACCTGAACCGGGTCGATCTGTCCGAGCGCAAAGGAAGGGTGATGCTGATCAGTGTCGTCCCGTCGATCGATACCGGCGTTTGCGAACAGCAGACCCATCTGCTCGGGGAGAAAGAGGGTGTGTCTGAGCAGATTGAGCGGATCACCATCAGCCGCGATCTGCCCTTTGCCCAGAAACGGTTCCGGGATGAAACGGGGTTCGATGA
>PKTZ01000105.1:0-1219 GCA_002868925.1 Desulfuromonas sp.
CCATCCACCGGTCGGACCTTCAGGTCGCCCTTCAGTCCGTGGGTGCCGACAATCGTCCCATAGTGAAACAGGTCAATCTCAGAAGTGCTCATTACTCCATGATCTGGAGGCTGGCCCTCTTGTTCTCCCTGGTTGCCTTGGCGTTAAGCAAGGTGCGCATGGCCTTGGCCGTACGGCCCTGCTTGCCGATAATGCGCCCCATATCTTCGGGCGCTGCAGCCAGCTTGACGAGGATAGCCCCTTCCTCGTCCTCCTCTTGGGAGACCTGGACTGCGTCAGGGTTTTCCACCAGCGACTTGGCGATGTGTTCGATGAGTTCTTTCATGGAGTCCGTCCTTCGCTCTGAGGGACCGTCCTCCGGGCAAACTGAAAGAGCTACGCTTTCTCGGGCTGCTTGAACTTGCTCCAGAGACCTTTTTGGCGCAACAATCTCCGCACCGTATCGGTCGGCTGGGCACCTTTCTGCAACCACTCAAGGGTACGCTCCTCTTTCAGCGTGACCATCGGAGGGTCCTGCTTGGGATCGTACTGGCCCAGATTCTCAATAAAACGACCATCACGCGGGAATCGTTCATCGGCGACGACGACCTGGTAAAAGGGCTTCTTCTTGGCGCCACCGCGGGCCAGCCTGATTTTTACTGCCATTTCTGTTCCTCCTGCCACAAAGCCGGACTACCCGGCTAAGCATGTTTGTTTTTTATTTGTGTTAAAATGGCAGACCGCCCCGCCCGAGCATGTTTTTCATACCTTTCGGGCCGAGCTTCTGCATTTTCTTCATCATCTTCTGCGCCTCGGTGAAGCGCTTGACCAGTTGGTTGACATCCTGCACCGAGGTCCCGCTTCCACGGGCGATACGCTGGCGACGCGAACCGTTCAGGATCTTGTGATTACGCCGCTCCTGTCGAGTCATCGAGTTGATAATCGCCTCGATCTTCTTGAACTCCTCGTCCGGCAGCTGCATGTTCCCGGCCTTTTTCAGGGCCTTGCCGGCACCGGGGATCATCTTGAGCATCGACTCCATCGAGCCCATTTTTTTGACCATCTTGAGCTGGTCGCGAAACTGTTCGAGGGTAAAACCGTCACGCCGGAGCGCCTGCTCCATCTTCACGGCGTCATCCTGATCGATCGCCGCTTCGGCCTTCTCGATCAGGGAGAGCATATCCCCCATTCCGAGGATGCGCTGTGCCATACGCTCAGGATAGAACGGTTCGAGCGCATC
>PKTZ01000105.1:1234-2455 GCA_002868925.1 Desulfuromonas sp.
GGTCAGAATGACACCGGTCAATTCCAACTGCTCGTTGAAGCTCTTGGCAACGTTAACCGCATCCTGGCCGGTCATGGCATCGGCAACGAACAGGATCTCTCGCGGTTCCAGCGCGCTCTCGATCCGCCGCAGCTCCTGCATCAACTCCTCATCGATGTGGAGACGACCGGCTGTGTCGAGAATAAGCGTGTCATAGCCGTTCAGTTCGGCAAAGTGATGTGCCTCCTGGCAAATCGCAACCGGGTCCTGATCGGCTTGGCTGTCGTAAACGGCAACATCGATCTGCCGTCCCAATGTCTTAAGCTGTTCGATCGCCGCCGGGCGATAAACATCGGCCGGTACCAGCAACGGGTTCCGCTTCTGCCGGCGTAGCTGCAGAGCCAGCTTGCCACAACTCGTGGTCTTACCCGCTCCCTGCAGACCGCACAACATCAGGGAGACCGGCGGCCGGGCCTTCAGATCGAGTTCGGCATTCTCGGCTCCGCCCATCAACAGGCCGAGCTCGTCGCGGACGATCTTGATTACCTGCTGGGCCGGAGTCAGGCTTTTGAGAACATCCTGACCGACCGCACGTACCCGGACCGCCTCGATAAAATCCTTGACCACTCGGAAGTTGACATCCGCCTCGAGCAGAGCCAGACGCACTTCGCGCAGGGCATCCTGAATATTATCTTCGGTCAGGCGACCGCGTCCTCGCAGTTTGCGGAAAACGGAATCAAACTTTTCTGTCAGATTATCGAACATAAAACCTTAAACCAACACCCCGGAATCCGCAAAGATAGAAATATAGTGAAGCGCCAGACCCTTGTCAAGGGAAATTCCCCACAAAATGGGGCTTTCAGCCTTCCTCTCCGATCTGGGTAAATCCATCATCCCCTTTGCGAAATCGCTCCAATGGGAACAGATCTTCCTTATTTAATATCTCTTCGACATGCGCCTGATCATCGACTGCGTAACGTATGGCGAGTCCACAATCGGAAGTCAACTGACGTGGTACCGGAATCAGCAACATCGTGACCCCTTCCCGTTTGAGAACCTTTTCCGCCTTCATCACCTTGTGCATCGAATGAAAGATCGCAACGATATCGTTTTTGCCAACCATAACTTCCTATCCATGAACTTAAATTCAACAGAAACAATATTACCATACCGGGTGCATTGACACCTGCGAGAAAAAGCGGATAAACTAGAAAATTCGTAATTCTCAAAAGTTTTTACCCG
>PKTZ01000064.1:0-1217 GCA_002868925.1 Desulfuromonas sp.
CGCCAGTGTTTCGGCTTGGATGATCTCGGTGACCGGGCCGATCTCTTTTTCGATTCTCACAGCCGCTTCGCCAATAAGAATCAGGGTCGTGACCTTTTCCGCGACCGCAGTCCGTAGCAGGCCAAAATCGCCCCCCTTGTCCTTGCCGCCGGCAATCAGGGTCACCGGCTTATCCAGTCCGGTGAGACTCATGACGACACTGCCGACATTGGTCCCTTTCGAATCGTCGTACCAGGCGACCCCGTCGAGCATCCGAACCAGGTTCATCCGGTGCGGCAGGCCTGTAAAATCACATACAGCCCGCCAGATCGTTTGCGCATCAACCCCTTCGATCAGCGCCGGAACCATCGCCGCCATCACATTGGCAACGTTATGCAACCCTTTGATTTGCAGCTCATCGACCGGAAATTGAATCTCTTTGCCCTGCCAGCGCCACGTAATCTCTTTGTCCTGGCAAGACATCCCTTCATCGAGCCGCTGTTGGCATGAGAACGGAATCAGCTGTCCTCGGCCCGATGCGACAACCTTCATCACTTCAGGGTCATCGATATTGACGATTGTGAAATCGGTTTCGTCCTGGTTCATCAACAACCGCTTCTTGGCATCGATGTAGGCCGCCATGTCCGGGTAGCGATCCAAATGGTCCGGGCTGATGTTAAGCAGCATGCTGTAGCGTGGTTTGAAACTCTGCATGGACTCGAGCTGGAACGAGGAGAGTTCTATCACCACCCAATCCCATGCTCCGGCTTCGACTGCATCGGTCATCGGTTCGCCGATATTTCCGCCGATATAAGTTTTCTTGCCGGCCGCCTGGAAAATCTCACCGGTCAACGTCGTCACCGTCGACTTGCCGTTGGTGCCGGTTATGCCGATCATCGGTGCCGCCAATTCACGGATCTCCACTTCGACTTCACCGATCACCGGAACGCCCTTTTGCTTTGCCACCTGCACCGCGGCTATCGACTCCGGCACCCCGGGGCTGAGCACAATCAGGTCGGATTTACAGAACAGATCGGTATTGTGACCGCCGAGATCGAACTTGATCGGCAGGGTTTCGATCCCCGCCCGGTCGATGATCTCGGCGTTATCGCTGAGAATCACCCGTGCCTGCTGGGCGACGAAAAACCGGCACAACGCCTTTCCGCTCTTGCCCGCCCCGACGACGACGATACTCTTATTTTGATACCGATTCTGCATGCTATCTCAGTTTCAGGGTC
>PKTZ01000064.1:1230-3875 GCA_002868925.1 Desulfuromonas sp.
GCCAGGATGATGCTGATAATCCAGAAGCGCACGATTATTTTCGGCTCCGGCCACCCCTTCAGTTCAAAGTGGTGATGGATCGGAGCCATCCGGAAAATTCTTTTTCCCCAGAGGCGGAAAGAGACGACCTGAAAAATAACCGAGAGCGCCTCGACCACGAAGATGCCACCGACGATGACCAGGACCATCTCCTGCTTGGTGATCACGGCGATGATACCGAGCGCCCCGCCGAGCGACAGGGATCCGACATCCCCCATGAAGACCTGGGCCGGGTAGGTATTGAACCAGAGGAACCCGAGTCCGGCCCCGACCATCGCCCCGCAGATAATCGCCAATTCACCGGCGCCCTGCACACTGCTGATCTGCAGGTAGGTCGACAACTTGGCGTTACCGGCCAGGTAGGCGAAGAGCAGGTAGGTCCCGGAGGCGATAATCATCGGTCCAATCGCCAGCCCATCGAGCCCATCGGTCAGGTTGACCGCGTTGCCGGAGCCGACGATTACCAGCACCACGAACGGGATGTAGAGCCAGCCGAGGTCCGGACGCAGCCCCTTGAAAAAGGGAAAGGCCAAGGTTGTTTCGAATTCCGGGTAAAGGTGCAGTGCCCAACCGGCGGCAATGGCGATCACCAGCAGCCAGAACATCTTGGCCCGGGCCGAGAGACCATCGCTGCTTTTCATCTTGACCTTGCGATAATCATCGACAAATCCGACCGCGCCGAACCCGACGGCGACAAACAGGGTCACCCAGACGTAGAGATTGGTAAGGTCAGCCCAGAGCAGGGTCGGCAAAACGATCGACAGCAGGATCAGAGTCCCACCCATGGTCGGGGTCCCCTCCTTCTTGAAATGCGATTCCGGACCGACCCGGCGGATACTCTGCCCGATCTGCATATTGGAGAGAGTCCGGATCAGCCAGGGTCCGAGGATAAAGGAGATCACCAACGCGGTAATCGCTGCATAGATCGTCCGGAAGGTAATAAACCGGAAGACGTAGAAGACCGAAAAATCGGTATGCAGCGGATATAGGAGGTGATAGAGCATCCCTTGGCTTCCCTTTTCTCTAGCCGTTTGCCGCCATGCAAAAATGCATGCCGCGAAGCGCCTTGCTGATCTTCTCCATGCGCATGCCGCGCGACCCCTTGACCAGGACCCGGTCGCCCGGGTGGATAAGGTCACGCAGGATTTCGATTGCGTCGTCGTGTGTTTCGATCAGCCTGACGTGTTTTTCATCCTTACCCCCAGCGCAGAATCCGGCGGCAACTTCCTGTTTCATCTCGCCCATAACCAGCAGGTCATCGACAAGCTCCGCCGCCTGTTCTCCCACCTGGCGATGCAGCTCGGCCGATTTCGGCCCGAGTTCGAGCATGTCGCCGAGAACGGCGATATGACGGCCGAGACCGTTCATCTCGGACAGGGTCTGCAACGCCGCCTTCACCGAGAGCGGATTGGCGTTGTAGCTGTCTTCGAGCAAGAGCACGTCGCAGCCGAGGCTGATCGTCTCCATGCGCCCGCAACAGGGCTGGAACTGTTCCAGTCCGCGGACAATGGTTTCACCGTCGATACCGAGAACATGCGCCGTCGCGGCCGCGGCGAGGGCGTTACTGACATTATGCCGTCCGGCGATCTTCAACTGCACCGACCAGTTCCCTTCTGGAGTAAACAGGTGGAAGATGACGCCGCTGCCCTGGGCGATGACTGACTCGGCCCGGATCTCGGCCTGCGGCGAGCAGCCGAAGGTGACCCGTTTGACCTGGTTGGCAATCGGCAGACGATCGACCTGCTCATCATCGATATTCACGATGGCGAAACCGTCTTCCGGCAAAGATTCGAAAAGTTCGCCCTTGGCCCTCGCCACCCCTTCCAATCCGTGCAGGGTTTCGAGGTGTGCCGGGCCGATATTGGTGATAATGCCGATGGTCGGTTCCCCGATCTGGCAAAGCCGGGCAATTTCACCGCGGGCGCTCATCCCCATCTCCAGCACCATCCACTCGAATTCGTCACGGCACCTAAAGAGGGTCAGCGGCAGCCCGATAAGGTTGTTGAAGTTGCCCTCGGTCAGAAGCCCCGGCGCCGTCAGCATCAGGATTCCGGCCAGCATCTCCTTGGTCGTCGTCTTACCGGACGATCCGGTCACGGCGACGACCGGGCCGTCGAATTGCTTGCGGACGGCTCCCGCCAGGTCGCCAAGAGCCTTCAGGCAATCCTTGACGACGACGACCGGGACCGGAAAACCGTTGACCACGTCCTCGCTCAGGCAGGCGACAGCACCGTTACGCACTGCCTGGGTGATGAATTCGTGACCGTCGAAATTGGGGCCGCGTAGCGGCACGAACAGCTCTCCGGGCTGAATCGTCCGGCTGTCGGTCGATACGCCGGTAATTTCGACACTGGCGTCGGCCGGATTCAAAGTTCCACCGGTAATCCTGGCTATTTCCCTGATGTCAAAGTTCATCAGTTCCTCCCCGCGCCTGCAGCGCCTGCCGGATCTCCTCGCGATCATCGAAATGAAACCTCTTCGTCCCTATGATCTGGTAATCTTCGTGCCCCTTGCCGGCGACGACCAACAGGTCGCCCGGTTGCAGCACTTCGATTGCCCGACGGATCGCCTGTCGACGATCCGGAATCACGATATAGCCGTTTGCA
>PKTZ01000042.1 GCA_002868925.1 Desulfuromonas sp.
CCGTTGTTTCAAGAATTGCATTCAACGCATTATCAATGGCCTCTTCCAGCTCAGACGAGTTGCTGGCCTCGAAATATCCCTTTGGTGTCGATGAACCGGGAGCTGTCTCCCATTCACCATCATCGGGCCAACCCGGGGTGTTACCGTCACTCGATTTATCGTCATAGTTTCCATACTTGGCAGCAAGCCAGAGCGGGTTCATCGGTGGAATAGGTGGTTTATATGTTGCCCCGGCCGTTGCCCGGAAAGCGACAGCGAAGGTCCGGACATTCTGTACTCCCTCGAAATCGGAGCGCAGGTCGTTGGACATGGCGTAATGCGCCAACCCGGCGAGGTGGAAGGTCCCCTTGGTCGCGGCAGTCGACTCGTCTGTGCTGGGACAAATCCCGTGTGCGGTAGAGAGTTCGGCGACCGTCTTGGGATCGCTGCAGTCTCCGTCAGTAATCCCACCTAAAATATTGCCGACATACCAGGGATCTGAATTGTGGGCTTTTTCCCAATCACAGACCGCGTCGGTCAGCAAAGCGACATCGATATTGAGCGAATTGGTCCCTGTTGCAGGGGAGACCGAGTAGCCGGGATTGAAATTCGAGCCTAGAATGGAATCATGGTCCTGGCTCGGGTACTCGTCGTTCAGGATGAGGATATTGTTTTTCTGGCACCAGTCGACGATCGGGTCATCGCCCCAATCCTTGTTTGCCTCACAGCCATATACCGGGTAGCCGTCATCCGCAGTAAAATTACCATCTCCGCAAAATGCACCGGAGGCGCCTTTGTCCCCCATGTAATAACGGATCGCATCAAAATACATTTCGGCCAGAGGGTCCCACTCCTTTTCCGTGTAGTTCTCGATGTAGCGGATCATGGTGTCGTTCAACCCCTGGTTCTGCTGCCCGTTGGTCTCAGACCACTCGGTGTTCACAAAACCCATCTGCTTGCGCAGCACCCCGCCCTGGTTGTCGAGCTGCTTCGTCTTTGTATTGTGGGTGTAAGTCATCATGCCGAATCGCATCGAATCGCCGTAAGTATGCAACAGACCTTGTGGCTTGTACTCATCGACCGACGGGTAATACTGACAGTTGTCCTCCATTGGTATGTAAGGGGTATCGGCGGGATCGATATGGTCGTTGTCACAAACTTCAACTTCGAGGTTGAAAGGGCCGGCAATGATGTTGTCGGCACTGTCACGAACCTCCACCGTGGTGCCGGTATTTCTTAACTTAATGATGCCGTCGATAACGGCAACTGCATCCGCATAGGCCGACGGCACCAGATATGTCAAGTCCGCCCCGGAATATTCCTTGACCCATACGTTCGTGGTGATATTGGCACGCCCCAGGGTGGTGTGGCCGACACTATCGTCTGCACGCTTCCCACCGGTCAGCGCCTTGCGCATGAAGTCGACATTCGACATGGTCGCCCAATTCAGGAAATTACCGCTCCAGTAGGAATGACTCCCGACTACATTAACGTAATGCGTACCGGATGCCACGACTCCGGCTGGAACGAATCCGCCGCCGCCACTTTTTGTGTATTCATAATATTTATCCGGATCGAAATAACCTGAGTAGCCTTCGATATAGTCATCGTCAGAATCCTCATACACATCGACCTGCGGATACCCTTCGGAAAATGCCGTTGCATCATTACTGAGCAATACCAGGGTGTTGGGAATGGAAGAATCGGTCGCTACCGGCGGGTACCAGGTATACGTTGCCATGGTCTGTGCGGCTGCCGGCAATGCCACCAGGAGCGCCAGAAGGAGCAGGGGAATGATACGTTTAAAAAATATCATCAGCTCGGCCTCGCAAGAAGAATAATTTCATGGACCTGCCCTTCGATCAGGATGAGTTCAACGATCGCCGATGAAGGGATGTCCTTTAGAGGTATCTCCGTTTGGTTGTCGATTGCCACACAACCGGGATCGAGGCGGTAGCGATCGATCCGACTTGAATCAATCGGCGAAAATGATGCAACCCCCCCTTGCAGACGGATCAGGAAGCCTTGCTTGATAATTGCCTGGGGGTTTTCAGCTGCGGATCGGTAGGTCTCATTCCGGCCCTGCCTGTTCGGCTCAGCCGATACAGCGACAGGTGACATCCCGGACAAAACAACAAATAACAAAAATGTAAAAATGCAAGTAAGACTACGAGCGATCATTACAGACCTCCAACCGATCCGAGAACCTTTCGGAAACGGGCCGAAACGGCGGACCGGCTTGTGTCTCCGGCAAAACCGTCAATATCAACATCGAACAGGATCGCCGCACCACCACCACTGGCCCCGTACCCGGCGCCGGCAGCCCCGGCCCCGAACTCGGCTCCGCCACCGGCAATCTGCTTTGCTTCACGGGAGACGATGTAAACTTCGACGATTTTCTCCGGACTGTTTGGGTCGGGTGTGGCTTGAAAATCAGGGACGGGATCGTCCGGAAAATTTACCGGATCGGTTTCATGCAGCTCAGTTTGGGTATCCTTGTAACCTTTAACGACACTGTAAAAGTCATCGGCATTGTTCGGCACCGCAATCCCCTCCTCAACCGTCGTAAAACCGGTATAGGCGACAAGCGACCCGTAATCCGGATCGGCATCCCCTTCCAAGGCCTCACTGACCAGTTTACTGGTCGAATAGACCGACCCATCGGCAAGGTTGAACGCAAGCTTCGCCCAACGATCATTAGCTGCTATGCGCACCTCGAAGGTACTCGTATCAAGGGCCGCAATCCCAACAAGGGTCAAAGCCACCAGTATCAGCATGGTCAGAACAAGAACAAAACCCTGTTCATTTCCAAGAAATTGACTTGAACATTTCATCTGATGTTTTGGAAAGGCCATTATTCAATCCCCTCGAGACTTGACCAGATCAAGCGAGAAGTTTTTCTTGATCCCTTTATCGGTCCATTTCACGATCACACGGACCGTCTTCGTATCGTTAAAAGGGTAGTCCGGTTTAACATTCCAACCGAGTTTGTAAAGTGGATCGGCGTAATCCTGATGATCGGTCGTATCCAGCTCTTCGGTAATCGTCTTGCCGATCGTGCTTCCCGATCCGCTATCGAGGTCTCCGTCAACCACCGTCTCTTCAAGCAAGGCATCGTCATAATCAAGTCCCATCAACTCCTCAACCTTACTCTGGGCAATAACCGCTCCCTCGGTAACGTGACGGGACTTTAAATTGGTAGTCGTAGAGACATACTGCATGGTCACTACAGCCAGAACGCCAAAAGCAAAAATTGCCATTGAAACCAGCAGTTCAACCAGGGTAAAACCCTGCTCTTTTAGCAGTGCCACCATTAGTTCAGCCCCATATTCCGTAAACGGACAATCGATGTCATCAGGTTGCGCCGACGTCCATCACTGTAACCGGCACCGTTATTATCCCAAGTTGCCCCCGAGGGACTCGTATAAGAGAGTGTTGCCGGGTGCTCATACCTGGGATCTTCCTCATCGGTCCGGGACAGTACCGCGATCTCGACGGAACGGATATCATCGGGATCAGGAGGAGTCCCGGCGACTATTGCCGTCGGCGGGAAAACCGTCGATCCATCTTTGAGCGTGTAAAAAAATTCAAGTTCCTCGATATCGGCAACCGGCTGATGCCCATGTGTGTGCCCGGCATCGGCATACCCATCGCCATCCGCGTCGATATCGGCAATATTGTCGTCATAATCAGACTGTTCGAGAGTCCCGTTCCCGTTGTTATCACCGTTGGTACTTATATAGCCTAACTGTTTATCGCCGGTGGCGTCTGTGTAAATACAGAAAAAGAGGTGCTCGCCGTTGTCATCTACTTCTCCGTCCGGGAATTCACCAGCAACATCTTTTTTCCCTTGAGTTAAACATTGGGTCGGAGACAAATCCTCCAAGCAGCCCTGGAAATCGGCGGTGAAGTAAATATAATCGGCACCGACGGCAACTATGGTCGGCCTGTCAGAACCTTTTGTTTCCCACTTGTTATAACCAGCGTGACGCAGTTGGGCCATCAGCAGATCAATTGCAAAACGCTGATTCTGCTGCAAATCGACCCGCTGTTCTTCCGATTTCGCCGCATGAATCGTTGAAAAATAGACGCCGTAAACTGCCGACATGATAAAACCGGTGATCACCAGAGTTACCAATAGCTCGACCAGGGTAAAACCTTGCTGCCCTGGGCAAACGGGCTGTTTGGTTTTGATTGAAATTCTAGGCGACATAAATAAACACTTTCGCTGAAACGATCTGGATCATCTGCCTCATGGAGAAGGATCTTCGCTTTGGACTCTTATTTTACCAGAGCGACTGACAACGACCCATTTCTCATAATCATCGAAGTTGTTGGTTAAATGAATTGAAACAACAATAAAGTTTGCAGAATTCCTCGAACTGCTCGGCAACCCGCGGCTGTTAAAAATTGCAACAGGAGTTCCTCCTGTAAATCCAGCATCATGATCGACATAGTCGAAATCCAAGCTGAGAAAAGTGTCCTCTCCGGCATCCTGGGTCCGGTCATGGTTCTCGTCGTAAAAGAGAACGATATGTGGTCGAACGGTCGCATCATTACTGAATCGGACCGAAACGAATTCGTTTTTTCTCACCGCCTCCATTCGTGCCTGCTGTAAAACCCCAAGTAAGAATCGGGCATCTTTATTATGATTGGAGTGAACAGACATCGTTTGAAAGTTTGGCGCACTGATAAGGGCAATAATCCCGACAAGGGCAATAATGACAAGCAATTCAACCAGAGTAAACCCCTGGCTTGAAGTGTCACAAAATACTTTTTTAACAAAACGCTTCATAAGAATTAACGCCTCAAACTAACTAATGACAATAATGAATTCCTGCAAAGAACAAACCAATCACCACAAACAGTTAACTACCTAATATTTAAGTATTTCCCACTAAAAAAAACAAAAAAAAGCACCCGGCTATTGTCATTGCACGCAAAAAGTGCACTTTTCATAGCTCATACTCCTTAATTTTGTACTGCAAAGCACGCAGGCTGATCTCCAGTATTTTCGCGGCTTGAGTCCGGTTTCCGTCGGTTGCGGCGAGGGCGCGGCTGATGTACTCTTTCTCCAGCCGTTCGTTCGCCTGCTTGAGCGAGTAGCCGTCATCAGCCTCGCGGCTGCGCCGCCGGAACTCCCACGGCAGGTCGGAGACGTCGATCACATCCTCGCGACAGAAGATGACCGTCTTCTCCATGAAATTTTCGAGCTCACGCACATTCCCCGGCCAGTCGTACTCGACCAGCGAAGCGAGCGCCGCTTCGCTCAAGGTCGGCAGTTTCCGGCTATCACGTTCAGCGAGGGCGTGCAGAAAGTGATCGACCAGGGGAGGGATATCCTCTTTGCGTTCACGCAGGGACGGAACCCGGATCTCGACCACCGCCAGCCGGAAAAAGAGATCATCGCGGAACCGTCCCTCTTCGACCGCTTCCTGCAGGTCTCGTCCGGTCGCCGCCAGCACCCGGACATTGACCTTGCGTGATTTCGACTCACCAACCCGGCGCACTTCCGCCTCCTGCAGAACCCGGAGCAGCTTCGGCTGCAGATCGAGCGGCATTTCGCCTATTTCATCGAGAAACAGGGTACCGCCGTCCGCTTCCTCGAACAGGCCGCGGTGATGCCGGTCGGCGCCGGTAAAGGAGCCCTTGGCATGGCCGAACAGCTCGCTCTCCATCAGGTTGGGCGCAATGGCGCTGCAGTTCACCGCCAGAAACGGCGCTTCGCTCCGCCCCCCCTCGTCGTGCAGGGCACGGGCGACCAGCTCCTTGCCGGTCCCGGTCTCGCCGGTAATCAGTACCGGCGAACGGACATCGGCGACCTTCGCCACNATCTCCATCACCCGCTCCATCTGATCGCTCTGGTAGACGATATGCCGATGCTTCTTCACTTTCTTCAACTGGGTGTGGAGCAGGCTGTTTTCGCTCACCAACCGCAGCCGCTCTTCCGCTTTACGCAGGGTCAATACCACCTCGTCCGGCTTGAACGGCTTGGAGATATAGTCGTAAGCCCCCTGTTTCATGCATTCCAGGGCGGTATCGATCGAGCCATAGGCGCTCATCATAATGACGGTCGGGTTCAGGCGGCGCTGCTCCAGTTCGCGCAGGAAACCGAGCCCGTCCATCCCCGGCATCCGGATATCGCAGAGGACAACGTCGACCTCTTCTTTTTCCAGCATCTCAAGACCGGTTTCGGCATCGGCGGTA
>PKTZ01000132.1 GCA_002868925.1 Desulfuromonas sp.
CAAGGATACTCAGACTGAGCTGCATGAAACCGTTCCGGTAAATTTTCCGGACGATCCCGTCCCTGATTTTCAAGCCACACCCGACCCAAACAGTCCGGAGAAAATCGTCGAAGTTTACATTGTCTCCCGTGAAGCAAAGCAGATTGCCGGTGGCGGAGCCGAGTTCGGTGCCGGGGCTGCCGGCGCCGGGTACGGGGCCAGTGGCGGTGGTGCGGCGATCCTGTTCGATGTTGATATTGACGGTTTTGCCGGAGACACAAGCCGGTCCGCCGTTTCGGCCCGTTTCCGCAAGGTCCTCGGATCGGTTGGAGGTCTGTAATGATCGCTCGTAATCTGACTCGCATATTTATCCTGTTGTTTGTCGTGTTGTCCGGAGTGTCACCTGTCGCTGTCCCGGCTGAGCCGAACAGGCAGGGTCGGAATGAGACCTACCGATCCGCAGCTGAAAACCCCCAGGCAGTTATCAAGCAAGGCTTCCTGATCCGTCTGCAAGGGGGTTTTGCATCATTTTCGCCGATTGATTCAAGTCGGATCGATCGCTACCGCCTCGATCCCGGTTGTGTGGCAATCGACAACCAAACGGAAATACCTCTAAAGGAAATCCCTTCATCGGCGATCGTTGAGCTCATCCTGATCGAAGGGCAGGTCCATGAAATTATTCTTCTTGCGAGGCCGAGTTGATGATATTTTTTAAACGTATCATTTCCCTGCTCCTTCTGGTGCTCCTGGTGGCATTGCCGGCAGCCGCACAGACCATGGCAACGTATACCTGGTACCCGCCGGTAGCGACCGATTCTTCCATTCCCAACACCTTGGTACTGCTTAGTAATGATGCAACGGCATTTTCCGAAGGGTATCCGCAGGTCGATGTGTATGAGGATTCTGACGACGACTATATCGAAGGCTACTCAGGTTATTTCGATCCGGATAAATATTATGAATACAAAAAAAGTGGCGGCGGCGGATTCGTGCCAGCCGGGGTCGTGGCATCCGGTACGCATTACGTTAATGTTGTCGGGAGTCATTCCTACTGGAGCGGTAATTTCCTGAATTGGGCGACCATGTCGAATGTCGACTTTATGCGCAAGGCGCTGACCGGTGGGAAGCGTGCAGACGATAGTGTCGGCCACACCACCCTGGAGCGTGCCAATATCACCACGAACGTATGGGTCAAGGAATACTCCGGGGCGGACTTGACATACCTGGTTCCGTCGGCTTATGCAGATGCCGTTGCCGCTATCGACGGCATCATTAAGTTGAGAAATACCGGCACCACGGTGGAGGTTCGTGACAGTGCCGATAACATTATTGCCGGCCCTTTCAACCTTGAAGTTGAAGTTTGTGACAACGACCATATCGATCCCGCCGATACCCCTTACATACCAATGGAGGACAACTGTCAGTATTACCCTTCGGTTGATGAGTACAAGCCGCAAGGGTTGTTGCACACTTACGGCAATTCGATGCGTTTTGGTATGATGACTTACACCCACAATACAAAGTCGACTCAGCTCGATAACCAGGGCGGGGTGCTGCGCAAACAGATGGGATTCGTCAACACCGAGTGGTCTGAGACCAACGGGCAGCAGAACCAGGGGTTGAACGACACCATGATCCGCTACATCGAGAATTACACAGAAAAGGAGTGGGACCCTCTGGCCGAAATGTATTTTGATGCGATCCGTTATTACATGGGGGACAAAGGCGCCTCCGGTGCATTTTGTGGCGGTGGTAATTTTACTGCGGATGACGGCTATCCGGTATATGGCTGTGAGGCAAACAAGGATTGGGGCGATGACCCGATCGTCGACTGGTGCCAGAAAAACAATATCCTTATCCTGAACGACGAGTACCCGAGTCAGGACCATGATTCCATTCTAGGCTCGAATTTCAATCCCGGCTACTCGGTCTCCCCTGCAACCGGGACTAATTCGCTCAATATCGATGTCGCTGATTTGACAGACGCGGTCGGTGATTGGGAAAAGGGCCACAATTCAGATCCCTGGTATGTCGGCAATATTTTAGGTGGGATTACTGACGGAGACTGCAACGCGCCTAAAACGGTCGCCGAACTCTCTACCGCACACGGGATTTGTCCCAGCACAGACGAGTCGACTGCCGCGACCAAGGGAACTTTTCACCTCGCCGGGTTGGCGCATTACGCTATGTCCAACGACCTGCGCTCCGATTTCGAGGGCGTACAGAATGTCCGGACCTTCGCTGTCGCTTTCCGGGCAACGGCCGGGGCAACATATAAACCACCTATTCCACCGATGAATCCGCTCTGGCTTGCTGCCAAGTATGGGAACTATGACGATAAATCGAGTGACGGTAACACCCCGGGTTGGCCCGATGATGGTGAATGGGAGACAGCTCCCGGTTCATCGACACCCAAGGGATATTTCGAGGCCAGCAACTCGTCTGAGCTGGAAGAGGCCATTGATAATGCGTTGAATGCAATTCTTGAAACAACGGCATCAAGTACCTCGGTTTCGGTTTTGGCAAATTCCGGTCAGGGGGAAGGTAACCTGGTGCAGGCCTACTATCGTCCCCGATATTCAGACGGTGATGTCACTGTCGACTGGGTCGGTTTTTTACAATCACTCTGGATCGACTCCCAGGGTCTGGTTCGCGAGGATACCAATAAGAATAATGCTCTCGACCTCGATTCCGACCGGGTAGTCAGTTATGTTGAGGAAAACGGTAACACCGTGGTCAAGGTTTACGATGTGACACCGAACGGAGTCGGCGGTTATGATATCGTCCCCCCTGGGGTTTCGGTCGAATTGGAAAATGTTAGTACCATCTGGGATGCTGGTAAAGTTATGGCTGAGACCCAGCCCGGTACAAGGCGAATTTTTACCTATATCGACAAGGACCAGAATGGATTTGTCGAGGAAAGACGAGCCGATGGCGCAGCATTCGGTGCTGTTCTCTCTAGCCCGGTTGAAGATGTTTTCGATGATGAAGGTGAAGTAATCCAGTTCGATGAGCGGAATTACCGACAGCTCTGGCCGTACCTGAATGTTCAATCCAACACCGAGGGGCAGGGATATCTCGGGCGAAGCCAGAAAATCAGGGTTTTTAACCTGATTAACTGGACTGTTGGCTATGAACCGACCATTAACTTGAACAGGTTTGTCGACAGGCTCAATGTTACGACCCGCACCCGGGTGTTAAATTCAACCGATGTGTTTAAGCTCGGGGATATCATCGACTCAACACCGGTAACGGTTGCCGCTCCCGTGGAAAATTTCCATCTTATTTATGGGGATGAATCGTACCAAGATTTCTATGACCAGTATAAGAATCGGGAGACGGTTGTCTATGTCGGTGCCAATGACGGGATGATGCACGCCTTCACCAGTTGGAATTTCAATAAGGCTGATCTGAAATATGAGAAGCCGACAGACATCTTGGATATCCCTATAGGTGGTGAACTGTGGGCTTACATCCCGCAAAACCTGCTCCCGCATCTCAAGTGGATACCTCGCCCCGATTACGAGCATGTATACTACGTCGATCTGCAGCCACGCGTTTTCGATGCACGGATCTTTATCGATGATTCAGGCGATATTATCAATGAAACCAAACATCCGAACGGCTGGGGGACAATTCTGGTCGGTGGTTTCGGTATCGGGGGCGGAAGCATCCTCGTTGATGATCTGTTTAACGATGGTTCGAACTGGGTCGATCAGACCCGGACCTTCAAGCCCTCTTTCTTCGCCATCGATATTACTGACCCTCGGCACCCAGAACTACTGTGGGAGCGCACCTACGATGGGTTGGGCATGTCGTCGTCCTATCCGACGATCTTGCGGCGTGGTGCAATAGATGAAATCGGAGACTGGTACCTTGTTTTCGGCTCGGGTCCGGATGCCGGAGATCGTAGCTATTCCGTGCCGCAGTACGATGGCGAGTCACTCGATCCGGCCAATGTTTATGTTGTCGATATCCTGACCGGAGACCCTTATACGAACTCGGCTGATGATTACCTCTTTACGACGTCAGAGGATAACGCTTTTATGAGCGGGCCGGTTTCATTCGACAAGGATCTTGATTACAATATCGACGCCGCCTATTTCCCGAGCACCAGAGATAACGGTTCCTCCTCGAACCATGACTGGAAAGGTGGGGTTTACAAGATTACAGTTCCTCTCTCCGGATCAATTGCAAACAGTCCCTTGGATACAGAAAATTCAGGGAGCAACCCTTGGCAATTCCACCTGCTGTTTGACTCGCCACGACCGGTCATCGCAGCGCCGTCTCTCAGTATCGACGAACAGGACAATACCTGGGTCTATTTCGGTACCGGGAGGATGTACACCGGAGAGGATGATTCCAATTCCGACTTTGGCAGCAGTGAAGCCGAGTATCTGTTCGGCGTCAAGGATCCGTTTTTTAATCGTTCCTATTACAATCCGTCTTCAGGTATTGCTTATTATAACAACTATGCTGAAAGCAAGACCATTGTTGATGTTGATACTGATCCGGCCGATTTGTTTGATGCTGACGATTACCTTGTTACGGATACGGGTAAAGTCTATAAATATAACGGATCAACATATGATGATTTCGGGTATTTCGATAATAATTTGATTCCGGAAGCACGGAAGTTTGACGGATGGCAGCGTTCGCTTGATGTCAGGGAGGATGCTACGTCAACTCTCAGAGCCATGCGTAACCTGAATAAACCGGCAGTTATCGGTGGTCTGTCTCTGTTTACGACGTTTATGCCGACTGGCAACACTTGCGCATTTGGAGGCGAAAGTGAGTTGAATATTCTTTATTATCTGACCGGAACAGCATACAAAAGAGAGATCGCAATTGGTGAAGGGATTGAGCAAATAGAGATCGATGGCGAAGTGCAAGATGTCGTAAAGGATTCTATCTCACTCGGTTCCGGAACAACTTCGAGTATCGGTATCCATATCGGCCGTCAGAACGAAACCAGTTCCTCTACTGGAAGTTCAGAGGGGGATTTGGTGACCGGTTTTGTCCAGCAGGGTACGGGTAAAGTCGTTAAACTCGATTTTGAAACGGCTTTCAAAGTGCGAAGTGGTCTTCGTTCATGGCGAGAAAAATAGTTGGTTTATGCATATATTTGAAAAAGGGCGGTCACGGTATGATCGCCCTTTTTTATTGAAATAAACATAGAAGTCGTTGGTTCGCCTATGGCATTCTGTGATTATCAGTTGAATATATAGATAACGTGAAACAATTTAATATGAAGCATGAATTTGCTGAAATTTTGTCTGTTTTTCGAGGCCATAGAAGTATGAGCGGCCGTGAGATCATGCGCGCTCTTGATCTACCGGCCGGTGCCCGAAAGGGGCTGTTTCGTCAGTTACGCCAATTGCAGAAGCAGGGGGTGCTTATCAGGCAGCGCGGAGGGCGGTTCGCGTTGGCGCAAAGGGAGTTTGAAACGCGGGAAGGAACTCTGGCGCTGACGCGACGTGGCGACGGGTTGATCGATGAAGGGCGCCATCCGGTCCGGATAGCGGCGCGGTTTCTTGCCGGGGCACTCGATGGCGACCGGGTCAGGTACGTGGTTATCGGTCGCGGTCGTTTCAACCGACTGAACGGCAAGGTGACGGGCATCGTTGAACGTTCCCGCAAGTTGATTGTCGGCAGTTATCAGCAGGGGCGTGATCATGATTTCATCCTGCCGGTCGATGCCTCCTTCAGCAGGCCGATCCCGGTCTATTATTCCGGCGGAATCCGCCCAGAGGCGGGGGAGTGGGTTGCCGTCAAGTTTTCC
>PKTZ01000127.1 GCA_002868925.1 Desulfuromonas sp.
ATATGGCATCTATTCTGATGCGATCAGTGATGAAGCAGAACTGGCGATCGGTGATGATGGCGAGTCGACCGGTGGTGTGACTGTAACACTCGCATTTTAGTTTAATTGAAATATTCAAAATGTCGTAAGGATTTGCCTCCTGAACGACTTAAGCCGCCATCCTATTGTAGGATGGCGGCTTTTTTATTGTAATTTTCGACTCTAACGATCGACGTATATGGGGGCCTTGCAATATAATGATTTTTTTGAAGAAAAGCGATTGGCCAGGATGTGTCACTGAATGGTCGATCTTTGGGCCGTCTGTCGTAATGGGTCGAAACATGTTAAAATTATAGGGACTTTTCAAGAGGTGACATCGTGCCGGATTACAAAAGACCTGCAGTTGAAATCACGAAATTTGAGCCAGAAAATAGGCAGGGCCTTCTTCTTGTCATTACCGGCAACGGTAAGGGAAAGACGACAGCTGCGCTCGGCATGACCCTGCGCGCTGTCGGTCACGGTCTCAAGGTCGGCATTATCCAGTTTATGAAGGGGGATATGTATGCCGGTGAGTGGGATGGGGTCAAACACCTGGGAGAAAACGTCGAACTCTTCTCGACCGGGCGCGGCTTCTGTGGCATCCTCGGCAATCCCTACTCACGTGAAGAGCATCGCGCCGATGCCCAGGCGGCTATCCGTTTGGCGGAAGATAAGATCAACTCTCATTCATATGATCTTCTCATCCTCGATGAAATCAATAACGCTTGCCATCTCAAGCTGGTCGACCTCGAGCAGGTTAAAAGTCTGCTTGTCGCCCGGCCGGAAACGATGCACCTGGTATTGACCGGACGCGATGCCCATGCCGACATTGTGGAGATGGCCGATACGGTCAGCGAAGTTACAGAAATCAAACATGCTTATCGAAACGATATCGAGCCCCAACCGGGAATCGATTACTGAGGGACACGACACGAACCGAATGAATTTTGTTTTAGCCAAAGAAAACTCCTTTTTTTCAATCCAACATTCCTGCTCTCGCCTGGTAATGTTGGCTTCTCTATTCGTACTGCTGATTTTGCCTGAAAATGGCCAGGCGCAAGAATCGATTGTTCCTACAGATACAGAGGAGGTTGAAGCTGAAGCACAAGCAGAGCCGGAACTGACTCTGCCGGGGACCAAGAGGGTTAATGTCACTCATGGCTATCTCTCGACCTCGGTCGAAAAACTCTCCCGCTGGATCGATGGTTTTTTCGGAGAGGATAGGGTTTATGAAGAGTCGTCCGGGACCTATGTGCAGGCCCGGGTCAGTTCGATATATGGTGAAACGGGCGAGATTGATTTCGACAGTAGTTTCCGGGCCAAGGTAGATCTGCCGCAACTGCAAGAACGGGTTAATATTGTTCTTGAAAGCGAAGATGATAGCGGGAATGACGATAATTTTGAGCGGATTACATCCGGCTCCGATTTTAAAGATGATCTAAACGATTCCGATGTTACGGCATCTGTTCAATTTATGATCAAAGAGAAGGAGCGATGGAATTTCAGTATCAGACCAGGATTGCGAATTTCCAGTCCCATCGAAAGCTATGTCAAGTTTCGATTCCGTCGAAATCAACCACTTGGTCCGGTCTGGAACTCACGTGGAACAGTAGAGTTTAAATACAATAGCGATTACAACTGGGAAGATCGGTTGACCGTTGAGTTTGAAAGGGATATAGGTGATAAGAATTTCTTTCGTTCTATTTCAACCGCCATCTGGGATGAAGATGACTCCGACAATTGCTTTCTCGGGCAGGCGTTTCAGGTGACCCACTTTATAGACCGGCATAAACTGATCTCGTTCGAGATCGGTACGACCGGTGAAACCGAGCCGCATCTCAGGAACCTCTCCTATTTTAGTAATATCCGCTATCGTAAGGATATCCATCGGGGTTGGCTTTTTCTTGAGATTAAACCGCAGATTGTTTATACAAGGGAGAACGACTACGAGGCTGAAGAGGCTCTGGTCTTGACCCTGGAGATGCTTTTTGGGGGACGCTATCTCGAGTAGA
>PKTZ01000211.1 GCA_002868925.1 Desulfuromonas sp.
TCGTCCCAGAGGGTTTGTGCCCGATGAAATCCGGCCAGCATCCCCTCACTCTCTCCATGCCCGCCATAGATCGATTGTGTCATCGCCCGATGGTAAGGGTCGGTAAGGTCGATCTCCGGGATTTTTTCAAGGGTTTCGGCCGGAAGCTCTGGGAAATCGCTGATCACAACCGCTTTTACCGTTTTTTTGTCGGCGTTCAGGCCGATGATCGGCACATGCTGCTCTCGGGCAAATTCGAAAATGTCACGATATAAGTCATAATCGGATGTCCAGATTTTATACCACCCGACTTCCTTCAAAAATTCCTTTTCGGTCAACTCGCCGTCAGTCCATTCCTGTAACGTCGCATCCTGGGCCGGTGTAAACATCTCCATACCGATAGCAACCTTTCCGGGATAACGCTCCGCCATTGCTTTGATCACCGTTAGCTGAAGTCGGTGCGAAGCCGGGTTGTCATGGGTCTCACCGACGTAAACGATCCGGTTGTTTGTCGCCAACTCCAGCATCTGTCCTTCGTTGACCAGAACGCCGGTCGGCAAGTGGACGATCTGTCCGACTTCCGGAGGCGTTTCCAAGGGGTAGGGCGCTTGCGGGTTGCCAATCAGTTTATTGCCGGGCGCGCATGCTGTCGACAATAAAACGAGCAGGCAGGTTATTGTGTATCTATATTTTCGATATGGTGAGATCATGAAATCTGTCCTGTCTAAAAGCGGAAGGTTGGATGTACGTAAATGCTTGTATTTTGTTGATCCAAGCTCCTTGTGGTTGCGACCAATTAATTTATTAAATATATAGTGAAATTTTGTATTGACAAAGAAGTTTTGTTGGATAGTATTTGCCGTTACTTTTTGATTAGTATTACTAAACAAGGCGGTGCGGATTGAAAATCGGAAGTCATCTCAAACGGCTCAGGATGGTGAATGCCCTGACCCAGGAAGAATTGGCCAGTCGCGCCGATTTGACCAAGGGGTACATTTCACAACTGGAGAACGATACCGCATGCCCGTCGATTGCGACCCTCAAGGATATCCTCGATGTCTTTGGAGTCAGCATGCAGGAGTTTTTCAGCGAACAGCAGAGCGCCGAGGTTGTATTTGGTCCCGAGGCCCGGGTGCAACCGACCGATGACGATAGTTCCTTCAAGGTTGAACTGCTGGTCCCCGGCGCTCAGAATCGTGAAATGGATCCGGCGCTGGTTTCCCTTGAGCCCGGAGCCGAGATGGATGTTCAGGATTTCCATGAGGGGGAGGAATTCGGTTTTGTCATGCAGTGCCGAATTCAGGTGCAGCTTGATAACGAGGTTTACACAGTCAGGAAGAACGAGTGTTTTTACTTCGCATCCGATCGGCGACATGCGGTGCGTAATGTTGGCAAGGGTGTGGCCCGGATTATTTGGGTCGTGACCCCGCCGACCTTCGATTATACTGGTTAAGACTGTTTGCGCATAAGATAGATTGCGCGCATAAAGAGGAGTCGAATATGAGCAAAGTGTTAATCATTGGTGCCGGCGGAGTCGGTCGGGTTGTTGTTCACAAGTGCGCCCAGCGCAATGATATCTTCCGTGAAATTGTCCTGGCCTCCAGGACCAAATCGAAATGCGACAGCATCGCTGCCGAGATCAAGCAGATAAAGGTGGCGACCGCCAAGGTCGACGCCGACAATGTGCCTGAATTGGTCGCGTTGATCCGGAAGGAACAGCCGCAGCTGGTCATCAATGTGGCGCTCCCCTACCAGGACCTGACCATCATGGACGCCTGCCTCGAGACCAGTGTCGACTATCTCGATACCGCTAACTATGAGCCGCTCGATACCGCCAAATTTGAATACAGCTGGCAGTGGGCGTACCAGGATCGTTTTAAAGAAAAAGGAATTATGGCCCTGCTCGGCAGCGGCTTCGATCCCGGCGTAACCAACGTTTACACCGCGCTGGCGGCCAAAAACTATCTCGACGAGATCGAGGAGATCGATATCATCGACGCCAACGCCGGCGACCACGGTCAGGCTTTTGCGACCAACTTTAATCCGGAGATCAACATTCGCGAAGTAACCGCGACCTGTCGGCACTGGGAAAATGGTGAATTTGTCGAGTCCTCGCCGCTGTCGACCAAACGGGTCTTCGATTTTCCCGAAGGGATCGGTCCGCTCAACGTCTATCGTCTTTATCACGAGGAGATGGAATCGCTGGTCAAGCATTTCCCCTCAATCAATAAGGCGCAGTTCTGGATGACCTTCTCCGACAACTATTTGAAACACCTCGAGGTTTTGCAGAACGTTGGCATGACCCGGATCGATGAGGTCGAGTTCCAGGGGCAGAAGATCGTGCCGATCCAGTTTTTGAAGGCTCTTCTTCCCGACCCCGGTACCCTCGGCAAAACGACCAAGGGGAAAACCTGTATCGGTGTGATCGCCCGCGGCAAGAAGGACGGTGTGCGCAAACAGGTCTACATCTACAACATCTGCGATCACGAGCAGTGCTACGCCGAAACCAACTCGCAGGGAGTCAGCTACACCACCGGTGTGCCGGCGGTGACCGGAGCAATCATGATGCTGACGAAGCAGTGGCACGCGCCGGGGGTCTGGAATATGGAGCAGTTCGATCCGGAGCCGTTTTTGGACGAGGTCGGGCCATTAGGTCTGCCACACGTGGTGGTCGAAGGGGAGTGGCCTGAACTGTAAAGGTTTTACCACGAAGAGCACGAAGGAGAAACACAAATCAAATCTTCGTGAATTTCGAGCTCTTCGTGGTTGATAAGGTGTGCTGAATTGTCCGGTATTGACATAAACAAAATTCTTGAACTGTCGCCATCGCCAGCTTACGTGGTCGACCTCGGTCGGATTCGACATAACCTGGCGATTCTCGACGATGTGCAACGGCGCAGCGGGGCGAAAATCCTCATGGCGCTCAAGGCGTTTTCCATGTGGATCACGTTTCCGCTGATCCGACAAACGCTTCAGGGTGTCTGCGCCTCGTCGCCCTGGGAAGCGCAGCTCGGACGCGAAAAGTTTGATCGCGAGGTGCACTCTTTTGCCGCTGCCTTCAAAGAGGATGATGTCGAGGAGCTATTGCAAATCTCCGATCACCTTGTTTTCAACTCCTTTCAGCAACTGGAGCGATTCCGCCCGCTCTGGCAAAAAGAGCAGGGAAGGGTTTCGATCGGGTTGCGGGTCAACCCGGAACACTCGGAAGGGGCGGTTGAGCTTTATGACCCCTGCGCTCCCAAGTCGCGTCTCGGGATTCCACGTCGCGATTTCGAAGGCAAATCGGTGGAAGGGGTTGAAGGTCTGCATTTTCATACCCTCTGCGAGCAGCTCTTCGAACCGCTGGAGCGGACGGCGAAGGTTTTCGAGGAGAAATTCGGCGAATTTCTCCCGCAGATGAAGTGGCTCAACCTCGGCGGTGGCCATCATATCAGCCGGGATGGCTATGATGTCGATGGGTTGGTCGAGTTGATTATTTATTTCCGGGACAAGTACGACCTCGAGGTTTATCTCGAGCCGGGTGAAGCAATCGTCATCGGTTCCGGCCTGCTGGTCAGCGAAGTTCTGGATGTCGTGACCAACGAGATCGACACGGCTATCCTCGATGCCTCGGCGACCTGCCATATGCCGGACGTGCTCGAGATGCCTTATCGGCCGGAAATAATGAACGGGTTTTCTCCCGGTGAGAAGCCGTTCACCTATCGTCTCGGTGGGCCATCCTGCCTGGCCGGTGATATCATCGGTGACTGGTCGTTCGAAAAGCCGTTGCAGCCGGGAGACCGGCTCGCGTTTCTCGACATGGCCCATTACACCATGGTCAAGACAACGACTTTTAACGGCATCCAGCTTCCGCATCTTTGCACATACGAGCCGGAGTCGGAGGAATTAACCGTGATCCGATCTTTCGGATATGAGGATTTTCGAGATCGCTTGTCGTAAGCAAATAGAAAGAATCGGAAAGCCCGCCGGGGTATAGAACGGTCCGGCGGAGAAACAAATACAACGACTCGACGAAGAGGGTTGGCTATGGAACGTTGGACAACGAAGGAATCAGCCCGGGTTTACAACCTGGACAACTGGGGGGACGGTTTTTTTTCCATCAATCGCAAGGGGCATGTCTGTGTCCATCCTTCTCCCCATTCAAAATATTCGATCGACTTGCGCTCGCTGGTCGATGACCTGATCAAGCGCAAGATCAAACCGCCGATCCTGATCCGCTTCATGAACGTACTCAAAGGTCGGATCGATGCCATCAACCGGGCCTTCGATAATGCCATCGAGGAATTTGACTATCCCGCCGGTTATCAGACCTTCTATCCGATCAAGGTCAATCAGCAGCGCCAGGTTGTCGAGGCGATCACCGAGTTCGGTAAGAAGTACAACATCGGCCTGGAGGTCGGTTCCAAGCCGGAGTTGGTCGCGGCCATCTCCTTTGCTACCGGGAAGAAGTTGCCGATCATCTGCAACGGGTACAAGGATCGGGATTTTATCGAGACGATCCTCTACGCTAACAAAATCGGCTACGATATCACCATCGTCGTCGAGAAGCTGTTCGAACTGGAAAAGATTATCTCTCTTTCGAAAGAGATTGGGATCGTCCCCAAACTCGGAATCCGGGTCAAGCTTTCTTCGAAAGGAACCGGCAAATGGGCGACCTCGGGAGGGGATGACGCCAAGTTCGGGTTGAAGATTTCAGAGCTGTTGGCGGCGATCGACTTACTTAAGCAGAATAAACTCCTAGACCGGGTCAAACTGCTCCATTTCCATATCGGAAGCCAGATTACCAAGATTGACCGAATCAAAAAGGCTATCAACGAGGGTGCTCGTATTTACGTCGAGATGAAGAAAATGGGGGTTGGTCTCGAATTTCTCGATATTGGCGGCGGCCTCGGGGTTGACTACGACGGGTCGAAGTCGAGCTACTTCTCCAGCGTTAACTATTAGGTTGAGGAGTACGCCAACGACATCATTTACCAGGTGAAGAATATCTGCTCTGAGGCGGAGGTGCCATGCCCCAATATTATTTCCGAATCGGGGCGGGCGGTCGTGGCCCACTACTCGGTGCTGGTGACCAACATCCTTAACACCAACACCCAGAATGCCCTGCCCGACTATGATGATGTTCTAGAAGACGCCGAGAAGCTTTCCCCGACCGTGCGCAAACTTTACGATATCTACAAGAGTGTCGATCGGCATTCCCTGCGCGAAGATTATCACGATACACTACAACTGGTGCAGGAGGCAGCCAGCTTGTTCAGCCTCGGATATCTCAACCTGCATGACCGGGCTTTGGCCGAATGGCTCTGCAGCAAGATATTTATCAAGATCAATAAGATCGTGGAGAAAATCCGGCCGGTGCCCGAGGAATTGCAAAGCTTCCAGTTAAGCCTGCGCCAGACCTATTTCGCTAACTTCTCGCTCTTTCAGTCGGTTCCCGATTCATGGGCGATCGACCAACTATTCCCGATTATGCCGATCCAAAGATTGCAGCAGAAACCGGGCGTAATGGCATCCGTTGCCGATATCACCTGTGATTCGGACGGCGAGGTCAGCAGCTTTGTCGGTGAAAACGGCCGCGCCAAGTTTTTGCCGCTGCATAAAGTGAAGGGCGACGAGGAGTACTACATCGGCTTCTTCATGATCGGCGCCTACCAGGAGATTCTGGGTGATATGCACAATCTGTTCGGCGATACCAACGCCGTGCACATTACGTTCAACAAGAAGACCAATTACAAGATCGATACGGTCATCAACGGAGACGCTACCTGGGAGAGCCTTAAGTACGTGCAGTACAAAGGGCCGGAAATTCTTAAGCATGTACGCGACACCCTGGAAAAGAGCGTCGCCTCACGCAAGGTCTCGTTCGAGGAGACCAGTCACTTTATCGAACTGCTTGATCGGATGCTGCTTTCCTATACCTATCTTGGGACTGAGTAGTTTTGAGTTGTTTATATCTTATGTCAAATATCATCGTAACTTTTTATCGAATCACTGCAAGTGCTATTGACTCTGCGCCTTACATCTGAGATGATCCATTCTTTTTGGAGTCGATTGGTACGATGCAGTATGAAACCCACAGACGTTCAATTCTCAAGGCTATCTCCTGGAGAACCTGGGCAACGATAACCACCGCCGTTATTGTCTTCTTTTTTACCGGAAAAGTCGCTCTCGCGTTGACCGTCGGTTTCCTGGAAGTATTTGCCAAAATGGGCCTCTATTTTTTTCATGAGCGGCTCTGGCAGAAGATTCGTTACGGCAAACGGGAAGTCCCCGCATTCGTCCTCTGGTTTACCGGGTTGCCAGCTTCCGGCAAAAAAGCGATTGCTGATCGTGTTTATGAAGAACTAAAATGCCTGCATCTCAAGGTCGATCGACTCGACGGGCTTGATGTTCGCCCTCTGTTCCCGGAGACCGGTTTTTCACCAGATGAGGTGAATCGTCATATCAAAAGAGCCGGTCATCTTTGTGCGATGCTTGAAAAGAACGGAATCATCGTTGTTGCTTCTTTTGTTTCGCCTTTTCTTAAAAGCCGCGATTTTGCACGCACCCAAGCACAATGTTTTGTCGAGGTTTACCTGAAGACAACGGTCGAACAATGTGAAAAACGTGATGAAAAAGGGCATTACCGTAAAGCGCGCGCAGGGGAATATGATTATTTCCCCGGGGTTCATCTCGACTATGAGATTTCAAAAAATCCGGAGATCGTGGTCGACGTCGACTCTGTCAGTCAGGATGAAGCGGTTAGCCAGATTATCTCTTATATCCGCAAGCAGATTATTCAGAGCAAAATTTAAAGGGGGTATATTTTAATACATGAAGTTAGAAATGACCCATCTGCGGCAGCTCGAAGCCGAGAGTATTCATATCATCCGCGAGGTAGCTGCCGAGTTTGAAAACCCGGTGATGCTTTATTCGATCGGTAAGGATTCTTCGGTCATGCTTCACCTTGCACGCAAAGCATTCTATCCGGCGAAACCGCCGTTTCCGTTGATGCATGTCGATACCACCTGGAAATTCAAGGAGATGATCGAATTTCGCGATCGTATGGCGAGGGAACACGGATTCGACCTCTTGATTTACACCAACGAAGAGGGGGTGAGGCAGGGGATATCACCTTTTACCCACGGGTCGGCCCTTTACACCGATGTCATGAAAACAGAAGGCCTGAAACAGGCTCTCGACAAGTACAAGTTTGATGCCGCCTTCGGCGGAGCCCGCCGCGATGAGGAAAAGTCACGGGCCAAGGAGAGGATTTACTCGTTCCGTTCCGAGACCCATCGTTGGGATCCGAAGAACCAGAGGCCTGAGCTCTGGAACCTTTATAATGCCCGGGTGAAACCGGGAGAGAGTATTAGAGCGTTCCCGATCTCCAACTGGACCGAACTCGACATCTGGCAATATATCTATCTGGAAGATATTCCGATCGTCCCACTCTACTACTCAAAAGTCAGGCCGGTTGTCGAACGGGACGGCATGCTGATCCTGGTAGACGACGAGCGTATACCGCTCGATCCGGGGGAGGAGCCGATGATGAAATCGGTCCGCTTCCGTACCCTCGGCTGCTATCCGTTGACCGGTGCGGTCGAATCAACCGCGACAACACTGCCGGAGATCATCCAAGAAATGTTGTTGGTCAGAACTTCTGAACGTCAGGGTCGGTTGATAGATCATGATCAGGCGGGGAGTATGGAGAAAAAGAAACAGGAGGGGTATTTCTGATGGCACACCAATCCGACCTGATTGCAACCGATATCCAGGCATACCTCAAGGCGCAGGAAGAGAAGTCGATGCTCCGCTTTATCACCTGTGGGAGCGTCGATGATGGAAAGAGTACCCTGATCGGGCGCCTGCTCTGGGATTCGAAGTTGATCTTCGAAGACCAACTTGCCAGTCTCGAAGCTGACAGTAAGCGGGTCGGGACTCAGGGTGAGGAGATCGATTACGCGCTGCTGCTCGATGGCCTGCAGGCCGAGCGGGAACAGGGGATCACCATCGATGTCGCCTACCGTTTTTTCTCGACCGATAAGCGTAAGTTTATCGTTGCCGATACTCCCGGTCACGAGCAGTATACCCGCAACATGGTTACCGGCGCTTCGACCGCAGATGTGGCGGTCATCCTGATCGATGCCCGCAAGGGGGTACTAACCCAGACCAAGCGCCACAGTTATCTGGTTTCGCTGGTCGGGATCAGGAAAGTGGTGGTTGCCATCAACAAGATGGATCTGGTCGACTATGCCGAATCGGTCTTCGATACGATCCGGGACGATTATGAGCAGTTTGCTGAACAGCTCGGATTCGAGGAAATCACTTTTATCCCGATCTCGGCCCTGAAAGGTGACAATATCATCGACCCGGGACCGCATACCCACTGGTATCACGGTCCGATGTTGATGTCTTATCTGGAAACGGTTAAGGTCGATACTGGTGCCACGAATCGTCCATTCAGGATGCCGGTACAGTGGGTGAATCGCCCCAATCTCGATTTTCGCGGTTTTTGTGGCACCATCGCCTCCGGTTCAATTGCGCCGGGGGATGAGGTCGTTGTCCCTTCATCGGGGCAGACGAGCCGGGTCAAGTCAATCGTCACTATGGATGGCGAACTCGAAGAGGCGATTGCCGGGCAGGCTGTAACCTTGACACTTGAGGACGAGATCGATGTCAGTCGTGGCGACCTGTTGTCCGCTGCCGGGGATCGTCCCGATTTTGCCGACCAGTTCGAGGCTCGGCTGGTCTGGATGCACGAGGAGCCGCTACTTCCGGGACGGAGTTATCTGCTCAAAACCGGTGCTCAAACTATACCCGTCCAGGTTAGCGGGCTGAAGTACAAAGTTAATGTCAACACACTGGAACATCAGGCCGGAAAGACCCTGCAACTCAATGAAATTGGAATCTGTAATTTCTCGCTGGGGAATCCGGTTGCCTTCGATCCTTACCGAGAGAACCGGGCAACCGGTAACTTCATTCTGATCGATCGAATGACCAACGCCACGGTCGGGGCCGGTATGATCGATTTCGCTCTGCGTCGGGCGACCAACATTCACTGGCAGGCGGTCGAGGTTGATAAGAAAAGTCGGTCCATGATGAAGGATCAGAAGCCGTGCGTACTCTGGTTCACAGGTCTTTCCGGTGCCGGCAAGTCGACGATTGCCAATCTAGTCGAGAAGAAGATGCGTTCTTTGGGCAAGCATACTTATCTGCTCGATGGTGATAACGTTCGCCACGGATTGAATCGTGACCTCGGTTTTACCGATGCGGATCGGGTAGAAAATATTCGGCGGGTCGGAGAAGCGGCCAAACTGTTTGTCGATGCCGGGATAATCGTGCTCGTCTCCTTTATTTCTCCATTTCGCAGTGAACGTGATATGGCAAGGGAGATGGTTGAAGCAGGTGAGTTTTACGAGGTCTATGTCAACACTCCACTGGAAGTTTGCGAGCAAAGAGATCCGAAGGGGCTTTACAAAAAGGCTCGGGCCGGCGAGTTGAAAAATTTCACCGGGATCGATTCGACTTACGAGGAGCCGGAAAGCCCTGAGATTGTCGTCAACGCAGCCGAGGCTTCTGCGGAAGAGCTGGCAGAACAGATCGTCCAACAGGTTCTGAAAGAGGATTCGTCCCTGAATTTCACAGACGGTACGGAAAGATAACCAACTCTATAATTTAACTGGCCGTTTTTATAGTAATGAAATGGGCTGTTATCCAGGTTATTACCCCGGATAACAGCCCATTATGTTTTTGGCGCTTGTTACGGCTAAGTAAACTGTGTTTTGCTTTAACCCAACTGTTTCCGCTCGTTCATCACCTTGTAAGCACAGAATTCGCCACACATGGTGCAGGCGCCGTGCTCTTCATCGACACCTGATTCGGCCCGCAGGCGGCGCGCTTTCTCCGGGTCGAGGGCGAGGTTGAACTGGCCCTCCCAGTCGAGCTCCTTGCGGCACTTGGCCATGGCGATATCTTTTTCGATCGCTCCCGGGACGTTCTTGACAATGTCACCGGCGTGGGCGGCGATGCGGCTGGCCATGACCCCTTCATGCACATCCTCGACCGTCGGCAGGCGCAGATGCTCGCTGGCGGTGACATAGCAGAGAAAGTCGGCTCCGGCCGCAGCCGCGACAGTACCACCGATGGCACAGGTGATGTGATCGTAGCCGGGCGCGATATCGGTGACCAGCGGTCCGAGGACATAGAACGGAGCGCCGTGACAGAGCCGTTTCTGTAGCTGGATGTTGGCCTCGATTTGGTTCAACGGGACATGCCCCGGCCCTTCGATCATCACCTGTACGCCGGCCTTCCACGCCCGCTGGGTCAGTTCTCCGAGTAGGATCAGTTCGTGGATCTGCGCCCGGTCGGTCGCATCGGCCAGACAGCCGGGGCGGAAACCGTCGCCGAGCGACAGGGTCGCGTCGTAGGGGCGGACCAACTCAAGCAGTCGATCAAATTGTTCGAATAGTGGGTTCTCGGCATCGTTATGTGTCATCCATTCGACGGTAAAAGAGCCACCACGCGAGACGACTTCCATGATCCGTCCTTCGTTGTCCATCCGCTCGACCGTACTGCGGGTGACGCCGCAATGGACGGTAATGAAATCGACTCCGTCGTCAAGGTGTTTCTCGATGCCGGCAAAGATTTCGTCGGCGGTCATGTCGACCATCGCCTTATTTTTGCGGACAACGGTATCGACGGCGGCCTGGTAGAGCGGTACGCTGCCTATGCAGGCTTCCGTCTCGGAAATGACTGCGGCGCGGATTTCGTCTATCGGGCCACCGGTCGACAGGTCCATAATCGCGTCGGCTCCGGCGGCGACGGCGACACGGGCTTTTTTCAACTCCTTGTCGATACTGGTGTCATCCTTGCTGGTGCCGATGTTGGCATTTATCTTGGTGCGGAGTCCGGCTCCGACCGCCAGCGGTTTGCCGTTGGGGCGCTTTCTGTTTTTGCAGATAATGGCGGTTCCGGCGGCGATGTTGGCGCGCAGGGTTTCGGCATCGATGTTTTCCGCTGCTGCCGCAAGTTTGATGTCGTCGGTAATAATGCCCTGTCGGGCTTGTTCCAAAAGCGTCATGATGTCCCTCTATCTAATTTTCCGGTTGGAAGTGCCGTCCAGTATGCAAAAGTTTTAACGCAGACTCAAAATGATTGATCGGTCCGTGCCCGCTGCCGAACCCCGGTGCGGTCCGGATCGCTTCATTTATAAAAAATTTAGCCTTGCTGACTGCCGCCTCGATCGTGTATCCCTGGGCCAGCAGGGTTGCGATGGCGGCGGCGTAACTGCAGCCTGTGCCGTGGGTCTGGTCGGTATCAATC
>PKTZ01000029.1 GCA_002868925.1 Desulfuromonas sp.
CCCTTACCATCGGGCGATGACACAATCGATCTATGGCGGGCATGGAGAGAGTGAGGGGATGCTGGCCGGATTTCATCGGGCACAAACCCTCTGGGACGAGACCATGGCCGAATCGATCGTCCGCTTTCTGGAGCAGAACGAGGGTTCCAGGATAGTGGTTCTGGCTGGCGGCAACCACATCCGATACGGCTTTGGTATCCCGCGCCGGGTGTTTCGTCGTCTGCCGCTACCCTACATATCAATTGGCGGCAAGGAGATCGCCGTCGTAGAAGGGAAAAAGCCGACCTACATGGACGTGACCCTGCCGACCTTCCCGATGCCCCCTTACGACATTCAGGTTTTCAACCACTACGAGAAGCTTGAAATGAATGAGGTCAAACTCGGTGTCATGCTGGAGGGAAAAGAAGGACGGGTCGTCGTCAAGACCGTTGTCCCCGGGTCAAATGCCGAACGGGCCGGATTATTAAAGAATGATATCATTCTCACTATTGATGATGAGAATGTACTTGAGACCTTCGACCTTGCCTATGCCATCAAACAGAAAAAGTCCGGTGACAAAGGAAGCCTTGAAATCAAAAGGGGGGATGAAACGTTCATGATCGAGGTCGATTTTGAGGAGACCCCAGATCTTCAATCTACATATCATTCCCATAAGGATAAGAAGTAACACGTTCAAACGAAAAAGCCGCCGATTAACGGGCGTCTTTTTCGATATATTCAGCGTTTGAAGACAAGTGCTACAGGCGACGACGTTGACCGCTTCGTTCTTAGTGCTTGATCAACCTTTCGCCTTTATCGACAAAACTTTTCAACACGGGGAATTTTGATCGTTTCAACCTATCTCAAAGACAAGACAACTTAAAAAAAGGAAGACTTATTTCGTCGATTCTTGTAATTTTCTTTCGAGTCTCTCGGCCAGACTGGACTTCAACTGTTTGAGAACAACTAGTTCAGCACGTGATTGCGTGACACGACCTGTTTCAAGCAATGTAATTCCGTACATATAGTGTGCTTCTGGGTCTGTTGGCAATAATCTCACTGCTTTCTCAAACGGGGCAAGAGCCCGGTTCTTGTCACCCTGTCGATAAAATGCAAGGCCAAGGTTAAAGTGCGCAATCCCGAAGTCCGGAAGTTCATCAATCGCCTTTCGATACATCCTTACCGCGTCTTCGTAATTTTTCAAAGATTCATAAACAAGCCCCATATTAAGGTAGGCACCCTCGAGATGAGGATCAATTGCCACCGCACGTTGTAACGCCTCAAGTGCCTTCTCCGGCATTTCAAGTTCATTATAAGTTGCGCCGAGGTTTCTCAGGATGTCAGCATTGTTCGGAGATTTTTCCAGAGCCTTATTAAAGAGAAAAGCAGCTTTGAAATAACGTTTTTCCAAAAATGCAATATGGCCCAGATTTAATGGGACTCGATAATCCGATGGGTCTCTCTCAAAAGCTCTTTCAAAATAAACTTTCGCGGTTCTATAGTCCCCTTCTTCCTGGTAAACAAACCCAAGACCGATCTCGGCCTCCAAAGAGGTGGGGCTAACGTCCAGCATATGCGTGTAAAAGGATCTTGAATCAAGCCAGTAACCTTGTTGCTGGATGGTCAAGAAAATCAAAGTCAACAATACGGATGAAGCTATAGCGTAAAAAAAAGCCAACCGTTTCCCGACCAGAAGCCAAAGACCGTAACTGGCAAAAATAAAAAAACCGACAGCGGGTGCGTACCAATACCTATCTGCAGCGAAATATGAAAAATGGCCAAATAAGTTTGAGGTAGGAACCCAGAATATGGCAAACCAAATCAGCGCAACATAAGCAAGTTCTGACCGACTATATGCGAACCATGTAAAAAACACCCAAAGCAGAACCAGCAACACACTGGCGACAACCCAAGGGTCCGCCCACGAGATCGGAACGGAAAAAACATATTCCATACTCAAAGAGGCCGGAAACACCATGTTCTTAACCATGAACGCCCACGACTTAAGCAATGTCTGGTAATAAAGCTCAAAGTCCCACACTTTGATTGAGCCCAATTTGAACATGGCTGCGCTGATGGTTTTCTTGAACTCGGGGTTACTGATCAGAAAAATCAACCTCCCTGTAATAACTAACAAACAGGAAAGGAAACCAATGGGAAAAACCCAACGGGGCAGTTTCTCTTTCTTTCTGTAAAGTTCCAAAAATAGAATTAAGAATGGAACAACTGAGGCATTTTGTTTTGCGGTCAATGCAATCAACCAAAACGAAACTGAACCAAGGGCCCAAAATATCCTAGTCTTCTCTCTGTCAATAATATTTCTGTAGGCAATAACCGTGAGAAGGCAAAAAGCTAAGGCAAGACTATCTTTTCGATGAGATATATTTGTAACGACTGAAACCAGCACTGGATGCACCAGGAAGAGTGCTGCAGAAAACCATGCTACAGGTTTTGCTGCACCAAATCGAAAACCGAGCACGAACACTAAAAAAGCGTTCAAACCATGCCAAAAGTTGCTTTGAATATGGTAGCCGGCAGGACTTAACCCGAAAAAAGTGTAATCGACCAGATACGTCAGTTCACGCAGTGGTCGACCGGGATAACGATCTTCTAAAAAATTGCTTATTGATCGAATATCCGGATTGTCCACAATAACCGGAAGGTCGTCCATCAACCAGGGGCTACCGAAAGACCTTGCATAAATGAGGAAAGCCCCGCCTACAAAAACTAGGAATGCCAAAAAATAATTTCTATTTTTTTCAGAAAAACTAAGCTGCAAAATCTTAATTACCTTCAAGTAAAAAAATATGAATTTACCCACAAAAGGAAGGCTCTAGAGCCTCAGAAATAATCTAAGATTCTAGAGCCTTAACTTAAAAATTACTAGTCCGAAGTAAAGTTTATTATCTTTGCGACAAACCGAACAGATATACCTAAAAAACCAATCAGGCTTTACCCGCACTGCCAAGCACAGCTTCGTTCTTGTGCTTGATCAGTTCGATCAGCTCTTTGCGGGCGGCACCGAGATACTTGCGCGGATCGAATTCGGCCGGGTTGTTGGCCAGGAACTCCCGCACTTTGGCGGTAACAGCCAGCCGACCGTCGGAGTCGATATTGATCTTGCAGACGGCGCTCTTCGCCGCCTTGCGCAACTGCTCTTCCGGCACGCCGACGGCGCCGTCCATCTTTCCACCGTACTGGTTGATCAGTTCGACGTACGACTGGACGACCGACGAGGCGCCGTGCAGGACGATCGGGAAGCGCGGAATCCGCTTTTCGATCTCCTCGAGGATATCAAAGCGGAGCGGCGGAACCTCCTCGCCCGGGCCAAGTTTGAACTTATAGGCGCCGTGGCTGGTGCCGATCGAGATGGCGAGGGAATCGACACCGGTCCGCTCGACGAACTCTTCGACCTCTTCCGGCTTGGTGTAGGTCGATGCTTCGGCTTCAACCTCATCCTCGATGCCGGCTAGAACGCCGAGCTCTCCTTCGACCGTGACGTCGTATTTATGAGCGTACTCGACCACCTTGCGGGTCACTTCGACATTCTCATCGAAGGAGTGGTGCGAACCGTCGATCATGACCGACGAAAAACCGGCGTCTACACACGACTTGCAGACTTCAAAGGTGTCGCCATGGTCGAGGTGTAGGCAAACCGGGATATCCGACCCCATTTCGCGGGCCATCTTGACCGCGCCCATCGCCATGAACCGGAGCATGGTCTCGTTGGCATATTCCCGCGCCCCCTTGCTGACCTGGATAATAACAGGAGAACTGGTAGCAGCGCAGGCCGTGACAATCGCCTGAAGCTGCTCCAGGTTATTGAAATTATAGGCCGGTATTGCATAACCGCCATCGACTGCCTTGTCGAACATATCCCGCGAGTTGACCAACCCGAGATCACTATAATGCACGTTGTCGCTCATCGAAAACATCCTCCCGTTTTGTAGTAAATTTGCCCTCGATTTCAGGCTCGGTCATTAATAGCAATTCATCTTGCCGAAGTCCAGTGCAAAGTATCGCTTTTTGAGGGTTGCACTCACACCGGCAATCGGCTAGGATACGCCCCGCCTGAAGGGTAAAGCTTTTATTTTTTCACGACAAAGGAGCCGTCAATGGACGTTCAGGAAACCTATTTTCATGACTGGAAAGAGAGGGAAGCGATCGCTGAATCGATGCTGCCGCTGATCGGCAAGCTTTATCGCGATCATGGCATCGTGACAACGGTCTACGGCAAGACTCTGGTCCAGCAATCGGTCATCCAGATCCTGCGCGCCCATCGATTTGCCCGCCAGATTCTCAATAACGAGATATCGGTCCGTGATAGTTTCCCCATCCTCGAAGCGATGTGCGAGCTCGACCTCGCTCCGGCCAAGGTCGATATCGGCAAACTGACCGTCCGCTACCAGGCTCAGGGCGCCGGTGCCGGTATTTCCCTGCCCGACTTCGTACGTCAGGAACTTTCTTCGATCAACACCGGGAAAGGTTCGGTTTTGACCGAACCGCAGGACGTGGTCCTTTACGGCTTCGGACGCATCGGGCGACTGCTGGCCCGGATCCTGATCGATAACGCGGGAGGCGGCGACAAGCTCCGCCTGCGAGCGGCGGTCGTGCGCAAAGGGAGCGAGGACGACCTGGTCAAGCGGGCGAGCCTGCTCCGTCGCGATTCGGTGCACGGCCACTTCGAAGGGACGATCAAGGTCGATGAAAAAGAGAATGCCATCATCGCCAATGGCAACATGATCCGGCTGATCTACGCCGACGAGCCGGAACAGATCGACTACACCGCCTACGGCATTGACAACGCCATCGTCGTCGACAACACCGGCAAGTGGCGTGACCGGGAAGGGCTCGGCAAGCACCTCAAGGCGAAGGGCGTTTCCAAGGTCTTGCTCACCGCCCCCGGCAAGGGGGATGTGCCGAACGTCGTCTTCGGCGTCAACAACGACCTGATTACCGACGACGAGGCAATCTACTCAGCCGCCAGCTGTACCACCAATGCCATCGTACCGGTGCTGAAGGCAATCAACGATGAATACGGCATCGTGCAGGGCCATGTCGAAACGTGTCACTCCTACACCAACGACCAGAACCTGATCGACAACTACCACAAGAAAAACCGGCGGGGTCGTGGCGCCCCCTTGAACATGGTCATCACCGAAACCGGTGCCGCCAGCGCCGTCGCCAAGGCCTTGCCGGAACTGGCGGGTAAGCTGACTGGAAATGCGATCCGGGTGCCGACCCCAAATGTCTCGCTCGCGATCCTCAACCTCTCCCTCGGCAAAGAGACCCGCGTCGAAGAGATCAACGACTACCTGCGCGATGTCTCGCTCGATTCGAAGTTGCAGAACCAGATCGACTTCACCAATTCACCAGAAGTCGTTTCGAGTGACTTCGTCGGTTCACGCCATGCCGGCGTCGTCGACTCGCTCGCCACCATCGTCAATGGCAACCGCTGCGTCCTCTACGTCTGGTATGACAACGAGTATGGCTACAGCTACCAGGTCATCCACTTTGTTGACAAACTGGCCGGATTAGAGCTCCCGGCCTTCCCGAAGTAGAAACTTCAACCCGGGGAGACAACACTTTTTACTAACAGAAAAGGCCGGTCAAAAATTGACCGGCCTTTCATTTTTTATCTATTACGGAGGAATCAGCGGCTCCGCATCATCCGCATCTTCTTACGCAGACGGCGC
>PKTZ01000027.1 GCA_002868925.1 Desulfuromonas sp.
CCGGCCGGTTCGATTCGCCGCGATGCGGATGCGGCGCCATGTCGGGGGCATCGGTTTCGATGACGATCGCATCGTCCGGAAGCTGACGCAGGAGTTTGATCTGCTTTTTCGCCTCCGGCCAGGTGATGCCGCCGCCGAAGCCGAGACCGAAGCCGAGGTCAATCGCGGCTGTCGCCGTCTGGTAACTGCCGCTGAAGGCGTGCATGATCCCGCCAACCTGCTGTGCCTGCTCCTCGCGCAGAATTTCGAGCAAACGCCCCGGCATCCTGCGGCAATGGATCAGCAACGGCAGACCGACCTCAACCGCGACCTGCACCTGCTCGCGAAAAGCCTGTTCCTGATCTGCTCTCGGGACATCGACGAACCGATCAAGACCGACCTCGCCGACCGCCACCGCCCCGCTGCGCGGCAGATAAGCTTGCAGCTCCTCACGACAGGCGTCGTCCCACTCATTCGCCGCCAGCGGATGCAGACCGAAGGCGAGTAACACACCGGGCTGTTCTGCCGCGAGCTCCGTCAGTGCCGACCAGCGGGCCCGATCAACCGCCGGGACCAGGAACCGGCCGACGCCGACCTTCCGGGCAGCCTCGATCTCGATTTCGACTGCTCGCTCGGTCGACAAGCGGTCGAGATGAATATGACTGTCGAAAATCATCGCTCGATTTTAGCACACGCCTCTTCTTCGATTACAGCATATCTTTTCCCTATCTTTGACCTTGCCACCCGAATCGAAGCGTGCTATAGCTAACGGGTTGAATTTGCAGTGATTATGTGGTTTTGAGGGTTTGCATGTCACGTCTTGCCATCAGCGATATACCCTATATCCGCAAGGTGTTCTTCTTCACCCACGGCATCGGTCTGTGCGCTGGTATCCTGTTCCCCGTTTTAACCTCCTCTTTTTTAGGGGCCGGGAATATCGATTTCCTGCCGTTCTTTTTCAGCTGCCTGGTCATGGGTTACGCCACCGGCGCCTGCATGTACTTTTTCGTACGCATCACACTGAAAAAGCAACTCCGCCTGCAACTGCAACTGCTCACCCCTTTAACCGGTGATCTCACCTCGGAGAACGAATCGGTCGAAGCTTTGAACAACACCCTGCGCAACTCGGTCGGCCAGGTTGAAATGCTGGTCGAAACCATCCTCGAGACCATTCAGGAACTCTCACCGCACTACAACGGGTTTGCCGAACGGAGTAATTTCCTCGAAGAACGTGCCAGCGAAGGGTTGCGGGCGGCGACCGCCAATCGTGAGATCGCCGGCAGCCTCGAAGGGCAGCACCGTAATATTGCCGAGCAGATGGAGATCCTCTCCGACCGGACCCAGGACGAAGCCGCCCTGTCTCGAGAACTTTTCGCCTCTCTGCAGGAGACGGCTTCGGCAATGGAGCGCTCCAACCAGAATTTCCTCGACACCACGACCAGCGTTGATCAGATGGCCGCCAGCACCCGCCAGGTGAACGAACAGGCGACCGACTTTTCCCGCCTGATCGAGGGAACGGTGAGCGACCTGCAGACCATCGTCCAGGCGTTGACCACCATCCAGGATGGGGCGACCGCCAGCAGTGACGCGGTCAGGGGTGTGACTGAAAATGCCGAGAGTGGCCTCGGTATCATGAACGAATCGATCGAAGAGATGGACCGGATCGACGAGGAGAGTCAGCGGGCAACGGGGGCCATGCAGCGACTGGTCGCTCAGACCGAAGAGGTCGGCAAGATTATCGAGGTAATCAAGGACCTGGTCTCCGACACCGAACTGCTCGCCTTCAACGCCGCCATTATCGCCGCCAAGGCCGGCGCTGAAGGGAAGGGCTTCTCGGTGGTGGCCGGTGAAATCCGAGACCTGGCCGACCGGACAACGACCAGCGCCGAGGATATTCAAAGTATCATTACCGCAATTTCCGATGATACCGGCGAAGTAACCGCCGCGGTCAATGCCACGGCCAGCCGGATCACGCATGGCAAGCAGCTTTCAATCGAAACCGGCAACGCCCTGCGCACCATTATGGAAAGCGCCCGCGAATCAACCACCAAGGCCGAGGAGATTGCCTACCAGACCGGTGACCAGGCCAACCGGGCACATGCCCTGATCGATGATATCTCGAAAAGCCTGATGTCGATCCATGCCATCGCCAACGCCATGAACGAGCAGATGACGACGATTGAACGGATCCAGGAGGGGACGTCGGTAATGAAGTCAGCGGCGGATCAGATCGCCCGCGGCATGGAGGAGCAGGTTAAGGCGAATCGCGAGTTCGACCAGGGGTTGACCGACCGCGAAGAGCAGATCCAGACCGTCAACCGGGCGATCAAGATGCAATCGGAAATGATCGAGTCGATCTACAGTCGCATCGCCGATTCGGAAAACCGGCTGCAGAAAAACAAGGAAAAGGTCGGCGAAAACAAGAAGGCTCTGGAGGAGATGGAGATCCTCTCCGGTCGACTCAAGGAGCTGGCCGACGTCTTCTACATGCACCGGGAAGAACATGGCGAAAAGTCCGAAGAAGGCAATCCGCCCCTCGCCGTGACCGACAACGACCTGGTCGAAGAAGAGTAGGCTCCATTCTCCAAACAACTGAAACCTTATTTATTGAAAAGAACGCGGGGACAGCCATTGGCTGTCCCCGCGTTGTATTTCATATATGATTTACTGATCAATAATCGATATCGCTTTTTGCGGCGATGACAACGACTTCCGAGACACCTTCCACGGCCCCTAATGCAGCCGTAAGCTTTTCTGCTGTCGTATCTTCATTGAGCGAAATATCATAGGTGAGCCGCAAGGTTTTGCGATCTGCCGAAGGCTCTATATGGAGCATGTTAGATCGTTTGCCATGCTCTTGGATAACTTCTAAGTATGCGGCGCTGTCGAAACTTTGATCAAAGGTAAAGCGCAGAATAAATTCACTTTTGTACAAGGCACCAAAATTCAGTTTATAGGTCACCAGGGCAACTACTGAGAAAAAAACCGAGCTCGCCAGAGCAAGAAAGTAATTGGATGTCCCGGCCGCCATCCCGATTGCCAACGCACCAAAAACAAAAGCGGTATCGCGTGTATCCTTAACAACAGTACGAAAACGGATTATCGACAGAGCACCAACTAAAGCGAAGGCCTTTGCCAAACTTGACCCGATTACCATCATGACAATAGCAACGATCAGACAAACAAAAAGGATCGTCTGTGTGAAAGATTGTGAATATGAAAGTCCCTTGTGTGTATACCGATAAACCCAGGCAATAACAAATCCAAGAACTAAGGCCAAAGTTATATTTACGACCATCTCCTGGTAAGAGTAGGTCAACATACTGCCAACGGCGTCAAGTAACTGCTGTTCCATAACTTTCCTTTCTAATTAAAAAATCAGTTCCATCAATTCGGGTCATGTGCCAAGTCTAAGACCTCCATGGCATGACATATTTTCGAAACAGAAAGCCTGCGCAATTCGTAAGCCTGTATCAAACGATGAAACCACGACGGAATAGTCCGACGAAACTTCACTTCCATCACCGTATAGCCAGGGAGCATCTGTCTTGTCCGAGCCTGCGGCTCAGGGAATAGCGCCCGTGTCATCGTTGCGGTTAGTTTGCTATCAAAGGTCAGTCGAAATTCCGGATCAAATCGGCTGATATAGGGGCGTCTCGTATAATCAACCAGAGCAACGGGACGCAACTGTTTGCGAAACAGATCGTACTCAAACTTCTGGCCAACAGAACCGGGGGGCGTAATCTTCAACAAGCGATTCACAAGTTGATCTGAGCGGATTCCGGAAGATATGCCTTCAGCCGTCAATTGCACCCGGTGTTTGAGAACCAGATTATTGTATCGCCCTTTGACTTCCAAAAATTGAGGGGTCTCATCCTGATCTTGATTAGTATAAGTTCGCACCCGGAACTTACTGCGAGTATGAAGGCCATCGACTTTATCGAAAAAAGCCGAATGTGACGGATCATCAAAATAGAGGCTTCTTACAAAGTACTGATGATTCGGTTGTTGTTCGACATAAGGGTCGAACTCCATAAAGTATCTCAGTTCACTTTCGAGATCCCGACGAAGCTGTGGCGACAACAGATACTTGAACTCGAAACGGGCAAAGTGGAGTTTAGTGTTGGACAAAATTACTTGCTCCTCTTCGTTGAGAAACGATTTTGTTCAGAATATCCGGAACAAAATCTGCTGTCATATCCTCGCCGCGTAATGATGTCTGAGTTGCCAGCAATTTTGCTTGCCGATCTTTTTTCATATCGACGGAGCTGTCTAAAACAATTCTCTTTTTGTGCTCTGCGGGTAAGGGGTTTATGTAGCTGTCGTAAACATGGATTCTTGATTTATTATCAGCAGCAACAACTTTTTTATTGCTGTCAAAATAATTTTTGTCGACGAGTACTTTCCCGCCCGAACCATATCGCCAATTTTTCTTATAAGCATCGAGAGCCAACTTATTCCCGACAAAGTCAAGGTTGTAAAGAGCTGCGTTAGATCCATCTTTAACCTGGATACCGATCTCATTATTTTTAATGTGATCGTTGATTGCCAAAAGACGCGACCCTTCACCAACTGAAATGCCTTTATCTCCCGATTTTTCCAGAATGGTGTCCGTGACTGTCACCTGGCTGTCCATGAGGTCTAAAGCATCATTTCCACTCTCAACAAAGTGGCAGCTTTCGACCCTTGCCGTGCTGATATCGATATCGAGAGCATCCATCAATGATCGTTCAAAAACGCATCCTTTGAAAGTAGCGTCGGCATAAACGATATGAACCATGTCATCGACGAGGTTATTGTCCATAAATTTGCAGTTATCCAACAGAGCATCATCGACATCATGTATCGACACCATGCCAGAATATTCGAACAGATCACCCTTGAAACCGCTTCCTCCCTTGAATATAGCATGGCGTAATTCAGAACTATTAGCGCCTTGTCCCTTTAAGGCAACAACACCCCATGGCTCCTGCCCCTCCTTCAAAGGCAAGAATCGAACCGGTTGAGCTGCCACCCCCTGCACCAGAAGCCGCCCGGATATAATCAGATTCGCTGCTGGTTCGAGCCGAATGGTTGTTCCCGGGCGAATGATCAGGTCTGCTTCGACCTGACGCGTTCCCTGCACAACAATATTGTCGTTCCACACAATAGTATGAGAGGGGTTATTTTCTACTAGGTTTTGAAGTGTCTCAAAAGAACTTTTTTCTATACTTTCTTTCTTTACGGCCCTTTTAATCACATCTCCGTCGAAATCAACGTCGATGGCAAGAATTTCATTCTCATCCAAAAGATCTTTAAAAATAAGTTCATAGTAACTCGGTCTGTAACCCTGCTCTTCTTGCGTGTCACTATTTGATTCTTTTTGTCCGAGACCCGGCAGTTGCAAACCTTCTTGTTTGTTCATTGGGGGCAAATGATAATCAGGCATGAGTGTGTGCGAAATCTCGATACTGTAATCGCCGAATTCAGCCAGCTTTGTAATATCGAATACCTGCTCTTCACCCCTCAACAAATAAGCAAGCGATATTTTCTTTTCACCTTTGACCGGCTTCAAAAACCTGATCGTAATTTTTTCAACGGCCCGGTTCCCGGAGATAAGCAGCGGCAGCCTCCCTTTCGCATCGGGCATTTCGTAGAACAACTCCCCGCCAGGGGAATAATAAACTTGTTTTATCTGGTACAAATAGTCGTCAATTCTTTCTTCAAGTTTTTTAATTGCTCCGAGAATTTCCTGAGGACTCGCTATTCTGAAAGGAAATTGCGGCCACCCCTCTGAACGGGGCTCGTCATCAGGGTTGACAGGGGCTGGGACCAGGATTCTTGTATCATTCAAAATAACTGGCTTCAATCGATTGTAAACGTCTTCAATTTTCTGCAAATATTGTTGATCAAGGCCATTTTCAAAAAAACGTTGAAGCGCTCTTGACCGGGCGATTAAAAAGTCTTTGTTCATACTCAAGGCGTAATGGATATCACTGCCGATGAATTCCGTATAAACCTTTTCGTTTTGAAACGTGTATCCCAAAGGGTCATGAACAACCGGAACAAACTTGGACCTCGCAGGATCATAATAAATCCGCCAATTATGGACATTGTCCAGGTGGGAAGCCTGAATTAAAACCTGAAACGCATAGAATAGCCCCCAGGCGTCCATATCCATAATTTCCGACATTTCTTTTTGTGCTGCGGGATTGCCGGGATTCCTGACCAATGAAACCAGCTTTTCAAGCGGCTTTTTTGACTCTTCTGGATAATGATTATTGATAGCCGCCTTTTCCCAAAGTGAAGGGTGAAAAAAAAGATTCTGTGAGACCCCTGTATAACGATCCTGTGTGATTAGTTCTCCTTCATAGATATCTCCGGGCATAAGATGATTGCTCCGGAGAGTGAGCTCCTCCAGGTCTTCTAAAAACAGATAAGCCCCTTTTGATTTGCCATTAAGGAACAATTCCACCATATCCACCCGGGGAACCAACAACCCCATCATCTCTGCAAGCTTATAGCTTGCATAGTTATTAATTTGTTCGTATGTCTTGGGAACAACGAGGTTGAACCGACGCATCCCATTGTATAATTTTGATTTTCTGGTTTTAACGCGAATTGATTTTTTCTCCTGCGCCCAGTGATATGCAAAAGAACCGCGATAGCGCATCTTGACTTTTTCCAACTTGCCACTATCCCATAAAGCAGCTTCAACATATTCACGGCCGGAATAAGGTAAATCCGAATTTAATTCTGCCAAACTCCCTTCAGGGACAAATAAATTGATTTTTTTCAAACGATTCTCTTTTGTTGTGTCTGGCAAAAACCAATTGGCTTTAAAGTCGAGCAGATAACCATTAAATCGATTCAACCCCACCTGGTAAAGAGCTGACTCTCCTACCACAACAGCAAAATTATCTTGTAGAACGTGGAAATGGAAATACTTCTCACTGACCTCTATTAGCCAATAACTAAAGACAATGCTAACTGGCAATGTTAACCACAAGCTGTATTTCCATAATATTCTAATGAGTTTTTTCATCATTGATTAATGTTTTTAGAGAACCTTAAAGCGTCGCGATATGCTTTCGTAACCATCTCAACATCTGGATACTTGTCATTAAGAGAAGAAAGGGAATCCAGGCTCTCTGTTCTTTTCCCTGGGTAAGAAAAGTAGATTTGGGCTTTAGATACTTTAGCAGTCAAATCCCTTTCATCGAAGTGAATCCATTCATCCAACCAGAAAGTCGCTTTGTCGAGATTCCGTTTTTTATTAAAAAAAACGACGGCTTCTTTGAATGCATCGCGCTTCAGTCGTGCGAAGCGGTCTTCTTTCCGAATATTTGACAGCTTCTCTGTTAACAAGCTTTCTATGCACTCTTCTGCGTTATCATTATTTTTCTGGATAAGGGTGCGACACTGCGCAAGCTTTTCCTGAGGTGATTTCACATAATGAGCAACAATCCAATCATCAATAGACCTTACTGTTTCAGGGAAAAAGGCCCACAAAGCGACAACTGACAAAGAGACCAAAGCCCAAAAAAGGGCAATTCCCCGAAGGATGTTCAAATAAAATTTAATCATTCTATTTTTTGCCATTGGAAATAATTCTCTTTAATAAGACAATTGCATCCTCTATTCGATAATCACAACTTATTCCCGCAACAGCTCAGCCACCATCTCCGCCGTCCGGGCGGTCATGTCCCGACAGTTGGTGATATGCTCCTTGCTGTTCCACTCGAAGCGGGCGGTCAATCCCTTGCAGCAGGTAGTGCGGTATTCCTGGCGGAACCGCTCGACCAACATTGAGGCCTTTTTCTTCTTTCCGCGCAGGCTGAGGGCCATGGTGCCGCCGGTGACGGCGCCGCAGAGGCACTTGCTGTCATCGATGCCGCCGCCGAAGACGTCAGCCATTTCGACCAGTCCATCACTGACCTCCGGACAGTTCGCCTGCAGCACCGCCTGGGCGCAGTTGTAGCCGGCATCGTAGAGCCGTGCCGCTCTCTCGGCGACATCGACGCCGGGATCGGCCAGGATTTTCTTCCGTTTCCATCGGGCAAATAGCTTCATCAGGTTCTCTTTATACACGAATTCTCGAACAAAAAGAAGCCGCCAGTAAATTGCTGACGGCGGCAAAGGTTTTTATCTGTTCTCTCTCTACGTTCAGACGTCCTTGACTCCGAACTTGCGCAGGAAGGTCATCATCGGACACCAGTTGGTAAAGGCGCTCTGGAACAGGTTGAGCCCGACAAAGGCGGTGAACCAGAGCCAGTTGATCGAGTGCAGCTGCGACAGCAGCAGCGAGAGCAGGATAAAAAACCCGGCGATCATTCTCAAATAGCGATTGACTGTCATTTTGAATCTCCTTTATATCACGGGTCAGAAGCTGTAACGGAGCCCCGCGTAGAGGTTTGTATTGTTTTCGAACTGGCCGAAGAAGGTATAGTCCTCCTCGCCGCTGAATATATTGCCGCCGGCGGTGACCATCCAGGCATCGGAAATTTTGTAGGTCAGGTTCGGCCGCAGGTAGACGTCCTCATCCGACGGCGAATAGTAGGCAAACAGCGAAACCTTGAGGTTCTGGTTGAGCAACATCCAGGTCAGCCGGGCGGTCAGCAGGTGACGATACTCGTCCCGCTTCGCCATCCCGACCGGCAGGCTCTGCTCATACTTGCCGTATTTTTGCAGCGCTTCCAGATAATACTGACCGGCCAGGGTGACGTTGCGCACCAGCTCCTGCTCGTAACCGACCAGCAGGCGCAGCTCGCTGTTGGGGACAAACGGATCGTCGCCGTCGCGATCCTGGCGAGAATCGTAGTAGCCGATCTCGACATTGCCGATTCCCGGCCCGACCGTTCCACGCAGGCTGGCACCGTAGACCGACAGCTCGGGGAAGGAGGCGCGACCGGTCACCGGGTCGAAACCAGACGGGCTTTTCCAGTAGCCATCGTAACCGTAGAGCGAGAGTTCGTAGCCGCCCAGGTTCTTCGACAGGCGCAGTGCATACTCGGCATCGTCGCCCCAGTCGTCGGGTAGAAGCGGATCTACGATCGCGTCCTGCCCGGCAAAGCGGCCGAGGGAGGGGTTGAAGTAGGAGATCCGCTCGCCCCGGATGTAGCGGTCGGGATCGAAACGTGGCACATAGACCAGGTCGATATTGAAGGCCGCCGGGAAAAGACTAACCAGCAGGGCGTCGGACGGCGCCTTGAGGTACTCCTCGTCCCGGCCGATAAAGAACGACTGCCAGTCCTTGGGGAAGAGGTCGTTGATAAAGACCAGGTCACCAGTCCCCCAGGTCAGGATCTGGCGACCGAGCTTGACGTCCATGATGTCGTGCGGGGTAAAGAGCAGGTTCGCCTCGCGCAGGTCAACCCAGCCACGTCCCGGTTCGAGCTCGACATCGCCTTGATCGACCGGCTCGTCGTGATAGAAATCGGCGCGCAGCTGCAGGGTGGTCCAGTCTCCCATCCGGTTGAGGCCGAGCTGCAGGCGCGCCTCGTTGAGGCTGGCATCTTCCTGGTACGGATCATTTTGCAGCCGTTCGCCGTAGCGGGCATCGAGAAAACCGTACAGGGTTGCATCGATTGCCGACAGCTCAATCGCCTGGACAGAAAGAACCGGGGCCAGGGTGATCAACAAAGCCAGTATCAGATATCTAATTCCGTTTCGCTTCATCATTCTTATATTTCTGCTACCTTATCTCGCGCGGCGGTCGACGCAGGAAACGCTCGGTAAAGATCCGTTCGTTCAGGCCGATGTCGTAGGTAACGGCGCTGAATTCGTTACGGGTGCTGCTGTTCGCCTTCAGATCGCGCGCCTCGGCGACGGTCACGGTCGGATAGCCCTGGATCGTCTCGACCTTCA
>PKTZ01000081.1 GCA_002868925.1 Desulfuromonas sp.
GGTGCACATCTAAGCAAAATATCGCGTATATTGTCAAGATAAAATATCGTTCTATTTTATAAGCTCGCGGAATTACGCAGCTTTTTCTACCTTGATTCACACTAATTGCGATATCTCGCACACGGGCAATCAGATCAGGTGTTTATCAGCTTCTTACTCATTTCTTTTCATCCGGACCGAGAAACGGCTTGAGGAGATCGATCGGCAACGGAAACAGGATAGTCGAATTCTTCTCGGCCGCGACTTCGGTCAAAGTCTGTAGGTAGCGCAGCTGCAAAGCGCTTTGCTGTCCGGCGATGACCCGGGCTGCATCGGCCAGCTTCTGCGAAGCCTGAAATTCGCCTTCGGCATGGATGACCTTGGAGCGTCGCTCCCGCTCCGCTTCGGCCTGGCGCGCCATTGCCCGTTGCATCTCCTGCGGCAGGTCGATATGCTTGACCTCGACGTTCGAGACCTTGACCCCCCAGGCGTCGGTCTGTCGATCGAGAATCTCTTGCAGCTCCTGGTTGATCTTGTCCCGGTGCGTCAACAATTCGTCCAGCTCCGACTGACCGAGGACACTGCGCAGGGTCGTCTGTGCCAGTTGGCTGGTCGCGTAGAGATAGTTCTCCACTTCGATCAGCGCCCTGTCCGGCTCTACCGCGCGGAAATAGAGAACGGCGTTCACCTTGACCGACACATTATCCTTGGTAATGATGTCCTGCGGCGGCACGTCCATGGCGACCGTACGCAGGCTGACCTTGACCAACTTATCGACCACCGGGATGATGAAGCGCAGCCCCGGCCCCTTGACCCCGGCAAAACGCCCGAGGCGAAAGACGACCCCCCGCTCGTACTCGAGCAGAATCCGAATCGCGCTGGCGACAATAGCGATCAACAGTCCCAACACCACAACCCATCCGACTATTCCGACTGGTATCATTGCAACTCCTCCTGCTTGCTGGGTGATTGTTTGCTCTCCTGTTTATTTCCCGCAACAGACCTTACCTGCAGTTGCAAGCGCCCGGCAATGCCGATCACCTCGATCGGATCACCGGCTGCAATCGGCTCGTCCGCAAGCGCTGTCCAATACTCACTGTGCACGAAGACCCTCCCCTGCCCATCGATAGCGGTGACCGCCTCCCCCTGCTCTCCGACCATCGACTCGAGGCCGGAAACGGCCTGACGCTTTTGCGTACGAACGATGAAATAGAGTGCAATTAGAATAAAACCACTGAAGACCGAAACGGTCGCGGCGATAACGGCAAGTGAAATCTTCTGGTAAGGCTGGGAGCTGTCGATCAACACCAACGAACCCATGATCAAAGAGATGACTCCGCCGACTGACAACATACCGTAGGAGACGACCTTGATCTCGAGTAGAAACAGGATCAGGGCACATATGATCAGCAGCACCCCGACATAATTGACCGGCAGCATCTGCAGCCCCAGAAAAGCCAGCAGTAGAGCAATCACCCCGATCGCTCCCGGAAGTATCACCCCCGGCTGTGATACTTCGAAGAAAATGCCGATAATACCGAGCATCAACAACATGTAGGCAATATTCGGGTTACTGACGGTATTCAATATCTTCTGCCGCCAATTCATCTCGTAAAAGATAATTTCACTGCCGACTGATTGAAATGGTATCGCTTCACCGTTGCGGCGGTAACTCAGCCCATCCAGACCGGATAGCAGTTGCGCTTCGGTTTCAGCGACGAGATCTATCACCTTCATCTTTAGCGCCTCTTCGGCCGGCGTTGAAATGCTTTCACGCACGATCTGTTCGGCCCACTGCTGGTTACGCCCCTTCTGCCGGGCAATACTCCGTGCATAGGCGACCGCATCGTTGACGACTTTGGCAGTCATCACCTCGTTCGTCCCTTCCTTCGAATCGGCGCCGACACCGATCGAGACCGGATGTGCCGCCCCGACATTCGTTCCCGGCGCCATAACGGCGAAATCGGCGGCAAGGGTGATCATCGCACCAGCCGAGGCGGCCCGCGCCCCTGAAGGGGCGACGTAAAGGATCACCGGGATGTCGGAAGCGAGGATATCCTGGATGATATCGCGCATCGCCGTATCGAGTCCTCCCGGCGTATCGAGCTTGATCAAAAAGGCATTTTGCGCAATGCGATTGGCCTCTGTTAGTTCGGTTTCAATAAAGTCAGCAACAACCGGGTTAATTGAAGAGGCAATACGGACCCCCCTGATCGAACCGGGTTCGGCGGCAAGAACGGTTGCGCACAATAACAGCCCGGAGACAAGCGAAAGCAGCATCGGCAGAAGCTTTGACCAGAACCATTTCATGTCACGATTTTATCAGCCAAAAGAAGGGTGTCAATTTACACGCAACAACTTAACCGGCCGAAACCTCACACGAATTTAACTTGAACCGACAGAAAAAAAGTGATAGACAGGATTATCGTCAAAATCATGACGCTCATGGAGAGACCGATGCCGAACCGCCCCCGTATTCTTCTGATCGACGATGAAGAGAGCAGCCGCGAAGCGCTGACTATCCTGCTCGACAAAACAGAGCTGGAGGTCTCGAGCGCCGCCAGCGGCAAGCAGGCCTTCGACCTCCTCGCCAAGGAGAGCTTCGATGTGGTCATCGCCGACCTGATGCTGCCGGACAGCAGCGGCATCGACATTCTGAAGTGGGTCCGTGAGAAAAGCCCCCGCACCAGCGTCATCATGATCACCGGCATGGGCTCGGCCGAAACGGCCGTCGAAGCGATGAAGGAAGGGGCGTTTGACTACATCACCAAGCCGCTCAACTTCAACGAACTCCAGATCGTGGTCAACAAGGCGATTGAAAAAGGGAAACTGATCGCTGAGAACCTCTACCTGCGCCAGCAACTCCGCGGCAAATACAAGTTCGACAATATTATCGGCAACAGCCCGGCAATGCAGCAACTCTTCACCCGGATGGAGAAGATCGTCAACACCGACTCGACCGTCCTCGTCCTCGGCGAATCGGGAACCGGTAAGGAACTTGTGGCCCGGGCGATCCACTTCAACAGCTCACGCAAGGAGAACGCCTTTGTCGCCATCAACTGCGGGGCGATCCCGGCCGACCTCCTGGAGAGTGAACTCTTCGGCCACGTCAAGGGTGCCTTTACCGGGGCGGTTGCCGACAAGCCGGGGAAATTCGAACTGGCCAACCACGGCACCATTTTCCTCGATGAGATTGCTAACATGCCGCTGCACCTGCAGATGAAGCTGCTGCGCGTCCTGCAGGAACAGGAGTTGGAGCGGGTCGGCTCGGGGCGGACGGTGAAACTCGATGTCCGGGTTATTTCGGCGACCAACGCAGCTTTGGAGAGCGATGTCAAAAAGGGACTCTTCCGGGAGGACCTCTACTACCGGCTCAACGTTATCCCGATCAACTTACCGGCATTGCGCGAGCGCAAAGAGGATATCGCTCTGTTGGCGAGGCATTTTCTGAGCAAGTGCTGTAAATCGATGGGGCGTGAAGCGATGACACTCGCACCGGCCGCCATCGCCGCCTTCGAGAGCTACGAGTGGCCCGGCAACGTGCGGGAGATGGAGAATGTGATCGAACGAACCGTCGCCCTGACCGATGGCGAACTGATCAAAGTGCAGGACCTGCCGCCCGTCTTCGCCGACAGCGAAGACCCTCTGGAAGAGCCACCACCCCACCCTGCCGTCACCTCGGCCGGGCTCGATATGCCGGCAACGATCGCAAAAATCGAGCAGGGGATGATCGAGGATGCCCTGCACCTGGCCGGAGGGGTCAAGGCGCGGGCCGCCTCGATCCTGAAGATCAACCGGACCACCCTGGTCGAAAAGATGAAGCGGTTCGGGATGTAACCGCCCGTCCCACCCTCTCAACACTTTTCAGCAACGTTACTAGCGCTTGGTGAACTGTTCGATAACGGCTTGGTCACGTCGCGACAGGTCGACAAAGCGCACTCCGAACCCGACCGGGTAGTTCGCTTTCATCGGGTTCGGCCGCTCGTTATGCCAGGCGACCACCCCCTTGCACCCGACCGCTTCCGAGCCCTGGTTCGGGAGGGTAAACGTGATCTCAAAAATCTTTCCGGCCGGAATCTTTTCCGAGCTCTCGATAAAGAGTCCGCCGCTGCTGATATCGAGGCACCTGCCCGGGTAGCTCTCATCGCTCAACCTGAATTCGATCGGGAAGAGGCAGGTCCGGCGCGGTTCGCGGATCGTCGGGAGGAAGTGCCGGCCCATCTCGAGAAACTTGTGCCGATCGATCGGCTTGGTCAGAACCCCGTCACTCCCGCCCCGGCGACTCGCCTCAACCTGTTCCTGGCTGTTTTCGTCACAGACCATGATCACCGGCACCGCCTTGCCGACGGCGCCCGATTTGCAGCGGCGGCAAAACTCCACCCCCGCCATATCATTCAGGTCATAGGCCAGGTAGATCAGATCCGGCTTTTCGGATTGACACATGGCCAACCCTTCCTCCCCCGAAACGGCCTCGACCACGACGGCCGGGGTTTTGGCGAGAAACTGCCTTTCGATCGTCCGGAAGAAAGGGGAACTGTCAACAAGAAGAATTTTCAGTGAAACGTCCTGCGTCATTACCACCCTCCAAAAAAATCACTTCAATCGACCTCTTCACGAAACTGGTGGGCCGGGGTAAAAAAACTGCGCACCCCCTGCCAGACGATCAGGGCCGAGGTCAAAGCGACGCTAACCGTAATGATACACATTATCGAGATCTGATAACGGACCGCCAAAAGCGGTTCGGTCCCGGAGAGAATCTGTCCGGTCATCATCCCCGGTAAAAAAACGATACCCATTGCCGCCATGGCATTGACCGTCGGGATCAACGCCGCCCGGAAGGCGGCGTGCACCGCCGGCTGCGCCGCCTTGACCGAACTGAGCCCGAGCGACAGGGCGGTCTCGATCTCCTCGCGGCGATCGCTGATCTCGGCGGCGAGACGCTCGGCGGCAAGGCTCGATCCGGTCATCGAGTTGCCGATGATCATCCCGGCCAGCGGGATCAGGTAACGTGGGTCATACCAGGGGGTCAACCCTATCACCAACTGGCAGAAGAGAAAGGTCGTACAACCGCAGCCGAGAAAAAGGGCGCCGCCGACGACCCGGTAAATCCCCGGCATCCGCTGTCTGACCCGGGCCACCGTCATCTGGATCGCAACCAGCAGCATCACCAGCAGGATCAGCAGAACCGCCCAAGGCCGGTCGAGCGAAAAAATGATTTTCAACACGTAACCGACAGCCAACAACTGGACCAGCATGCGGACCGAGGCGATAAGGAGGTCCTTTTCCTGGCCGAACCGGTTCCAGCGGGCAAGGCCGATTACCAGCAGCAGCAAACCGTAAACCAGGCCGAGATCGACCAGGCCGAGATCGACCAGATCAGTCCGCTGCATCGTCGTCTCCATTCCGTTTTTCGACAATACGCCCATCACGCAATTCCAAAAGGTAATCAGCATAACGGGAAGCGAGTCGATGATCGTGCGTCACCAGCACCAGACCGATATTCTCCGTTTTGATCCAATCCGCAAGCCGGGAGAGAACCGCCTCGGCGGTCTGCGGGTCGAGCGAACTGGTCGGTTCATCGAGCAGCAGAATTTCCGGGGCGTTGAGCAGGGTTCTCGCCAGGCTCACCCGCTGCTGCTGACCGACCGATAGCTTGCGCGCCGGCTGATCGAGCCAGCTCGGGTCGACGCTGCAGACATCGAGTACCGCCGGCAGTTTGCCGTCCGGCAGGTCTTCTCCCCGGCTGCGATAGGCGTATTCCAGATTGTCACGCACCGTCCCCGGAAACATGAACGGCTTCTGAATGACCAGTCCGATCCGACGACGGATTTCGAGCGGGCTGTAATCTTCGAAGCTTTTCCCATCGAGTTGAAACTCTCCGGCATCGGCATCTTCAAGGCGGTTCAGCAAGCGCAGAATGGTCGACTTCCCGGCTCCGGATGGCCCGATCAGGGCAGTAACGACACCTCTACGGATATCGAGGTCGACCCGGTCAAGAATAACTCGAGACGAGCCGTCGGCCTGAATGCGGGCACGTGAAATCCCCCGGGCCGCTATCGCCGCAGCACCTGCCATTCTCAGTCTTCCTCGACCCGTTTCATGACCTGCTTCATATCTTCCCACACGTCCCGCTTGCCGCTCGGCGTGCGCAGCAGGTAGGCCGGGTGGAATGTCGGCATCAACGGTATGCCATGGTATTCCGCCCAGCGGCCGCGCAGCCTCGAAATCGGGGTCTGGCTCTGCAGCAGGGTCTGGGCGGCGAACTTGCCGAGGGCGACGATCACCCTTGGCCTGATCGCGGCGAGCTGTCTCTGCAGAAACGGCTCGCAGGCGGCGATCTCTTCAGCTTCCGGGTCGCGGTTACGCGGCGGCCGGCACTTGACGACATTGCAGATATAGACATCGCTCCGCTGAAAGCCCATCGCCTGGATAATGCGATCGAGCAGCCGTCCCGCCTCACCGACGAACGGTTCGCCGCGCAAGTCCTCCTCGCGTCCAGGCCCTTCGCCGACGAAGACAATTTCGGCATCCGGGTTGCCGACGCCGAAAACGATATTTTGCCGCTCCTTGCTGAGATTGCAGCGATGACAATCACCGAGATCGGCGGCGATCTCCTCCAGCGTTTCGGGTCGACAGTTGCCGCTGCCGTCGAGGTTGCAGACCGGTAATCTTTCATCTTCTCCTGTCGGCAAGACCTCTCCCAGCCCGACTCGTTCGAGATCTTCGAGAATCGAGCGCGCCTGGCCGAGAGCCGATTTCAATTCTGCCTGAATTTCCTTTGCCATTGATACTTTACAGCCCCTTCAAGGTCGACTATTCTAATATAACATCAAGGACACAATCAGCCTCATGGCTTTTATTCTTATCATCGCAGCCGTTTTTGTTTTTCTGACCCCGACCGACGCCTCGGCCTGGGGGATCGGCGTACACCTGCAACTCGGCTCCACCCTTCTGGAAAGCCTGGGGCAGCTCCCACCGGCGCTACAGCTGTTATTGCAGGAGAACCGGCTCCACTTCCTCTACGGATGCATCAGCGCCGATATCACCCTCGGCAAGAAGTACACCCACTACCTGCAACA
>PKTZ01000001.1 GCA_002868925.1 Desulfuromonas sp.
GGATCGTTCCGCGGGAACATCGCCTACATCGGCCTCGCCATCGCCCTGAACGCCTATGGTGAAACCGGCCTGACCCGGGCCGGCATCCTGATGGGATTCCTCGTTCCGTTCCTCAATTTTTTTGCTATTACCGCCCTGTTACTACCGCATCGCAAGTCCGAGCAGCAACCGGGGGGAAGCTTCTGGCTCAAGCAGCTCTTGCTCAACCCCCTGATACTGGCCTCTTTCGCCGGTATCGCCTGGAGCTATTTCGACCTGCCGCTGCCATTGGTCATCGACCGATCCCTGCGCATCGCCACCGGCATGACCTTACCGCTCGCCCTGCTCGCCATCGGCGGCGGCTTCTCACTGCAGAAGCTCAAGGGGGATATCGTTCCGACCCTGCTCGCTGCCGGCAGCAAGCTTATCCTGCTGCCGCTGGTGGCAATGGTGCTCCTCTACCTGGCCGGCGTTACCGGGCTCGACTTCGGTATCGGCATCTTGATCGCCGGCACTCCGGCAGCCACCGCCAACTACATCATGGCCCACGAGCTTAAAGGGGACGCCGAACTGGCCGGGTCAATCGTGATGCTGTCGACCCTCGCTTCCGCCCTCACCTACACCGTGGCCCTCTACCTGCTCCGCTCCTACGGAATATGAAAACTCCTGCCATTTCCATACTGATGGCGGTGCGCAACGAGGAAGAGCACCTGCAAGCGGCCGTCGATTCGATCCGGCGCCAGACACTTTCCGATTGGGAGATGATTATCGTCGATGATGGCTCAACCGACGCCACTCCCGCAATTCTCGAAGATGCCGCACGTAATGACAGCCGGATCAAGATATTGAGGCAAGAACCGCTCGGACTGGTTACTGCACTGTGCAAGGGGATGCAACAATGCCGTTCCGACTATATAGCCCGTATGGATGGTGACGATATCTGCCATCCCCGCCGGCTTGAAAAACAGTGGGCGCACCTCGAGAACCATCCCGGCCTCGCGCTGGTTGCCACCAACATCCGATATTTCCCATCGCACCAGGTCCGGGGCGGAATGCGCCACTACGAAATATGGCAAAATGGGTTGGTCAACGATGATTTGATCCGGCGTGATCTTTTCGTCGAATCACCTTTTACCCAACCGAGCGTCATGTTCCGCAAAAACGCGGTCGTAGCGGTCGGTGGATACCAAGAAAACAGCTGGGGCGAAGACTATGATCTCTGGCTGCGCCTCGCCCTGGCCGGATATCGATTCGCCCGCATCCCGGAAACCCTTTTTTTCTGGCGGGAGCATGGCAACCGCTTGACCCACCTGGCCGAAGAATTCACGCTGAACGCCTTTCGTCGTTGCAAGGCGCACTACCTGAAACAGAGTTACCTGAAAGACTATGACACTGTCACCCTCTGGGGCAGTGGTTTAGAGGGCAAGGAATGGCGCAAGACGCTTGAGAAATTGAAAATCACCGTGCACCGCTGGATCGATATCGACCCGCGCAAGATCGGACAGACCATCCACGGGGCGAAGGTTGAAGATCCGGACGTCCTGAAACCGGGAAGCGGACCGATGCTCATTACCATCGGGGTGCGGGGAGCAAGAGAGCTGGTCCGGCAGAAATCAGCAGAACTTGGACTCGTTGAAGGGGTTGATTATGTCTGCGTCACCTGAAAACCGCGGGGTGTTCGAGCCGTTCGAAATAGGCCGTCGATTCCGAATTGTCCAAGCGGGAGAGCAAGAGGATGATGACAAGTTGGATATCGTCATGCAGCGCGGCGCTTTCGGCTCCGGCGAACATGAAACCACGGTCAGTTGCCTCGAGATGATCGAGCAACTAGACCTGCAGGGCAAACGCGTCCTCGACCTCGGCAGCGGCACCGGCATCCTCGGTATTGCCGCCTCCCTCTGCGGCGCCCGGGATATCCTTTGCGTCGATATCGATCCGGATGCCGTCGCCAACGCCCGGGAGAACTGTCGACTCAACAAGATCGACGAGGGAACGGTGCGCCACTTGGCCGGAACACTCGATGACGTCCAAGAAAACAGGTTCGACATCGTACTGGCCAATATCTACGGCGATATCCTGATCGACCTCTGCAATGATCTAGTCGAAAAGGTCAATCCGGACGGTACCCTGCTCCTCTCCGGCATCCTCTGGGAATACAATTTCGATGTGAGGAACCTGTACGAACAAGCGAGCTGTGAAGTAACCAAGAACAGACTAATGGATGAGTTCAGCACCATATTATTGACGAAATCGTAATTGTTTTCTCCGGGCAAAGACACCCGTTATTTTCTCGAAAAAGAGACTCCTTACTTTATTGACTTCAACCAATATAGTAATAAAATTTAATTATAAGAATATACAAAACTGCTAAAGGCAAACTCGGGGAGACCTGAGGACGCAAAGCCACGGATCTAGACTCATTATCATGAGATCGCCGGGCCGCCAGGAGACAACTCTTGCGCGGCCTTTTGATTTAGTTGGTGGAAAGGAGAAATATCATGGGCTTCGCAGACTCTCATCATTCGCATTGGCTTCACCTCAGACATCCTCCAACTCAAACAACACAAAGAAGCAAAAGTGACAGTATCGGACTTGTCACATCTCTATACAGTCTGCGGATGCTAGGCCTCTGCTTCGTAGTCATTCTCTGGGTTGCATTCACCTTGAAAACCGGTATTTTCTCCGTCGCGCCGGTTATGCTGATAGGCGTTGCTGTCGGCTGCGCCCATCTGATTCTGCCGAACAGATTCAACCGTGCCCACCTGCCGAGCGCACTTTACATCACCGTTTTGGGTGGCTTGCTGGCCAACGTTCTGGCCGGCCTGGCCGAATTCAGCAGCACCCTGGGGGTCGACTATCTGCAGGTGGTCGGTTCGCGCCGCATCCCCGAGGACGTGCCGATGCTGGCAACAGCTTTTGTTAATGCTTTCCGGTTCGAAGACGCTATCTTCTACACCTTGGCCATCGCTGCCAGTTGCATATGTCTTCGCAAGAAAGACTAACCAGGAGTTCGCCTGCAAAACAGGAAGGGCATGATAAAATACAATTAACTCAGGCTTATTTTATATATTTGTATAAATAGGAAGTTGGCCCCTCCATGGAGGTCTGCAATGAAGGAAGTCTCGGTTCTTGTTGTCGCCATCATACTCGTCTGTCTGCCACAACTTGTTATTGCGGAGGAAAACTCTGAGCAGACAGCGTTCGACCCCCACAAAGAAGCCCTGGAATGTCTCTACAAACCTTGCGAGACGAGAGAGTGTCTGAACAATTGCGACCTGCTCTGCACTAATTGTCATTCCACCCCCAAAGCGGACTTCAACCTTTCCACACCGGCAACCTGGAACACGGAGGGGACTTCCCTGACTGAGGTTTACCCTAACCTGACCACAGAGGAAATATTCGGCTTGGCCGACATCTGCTACGATTGTCACGGTGACCGATTTGTTTCACCGAATAACCACCCGGTCGATATCCCCTATCCGCCCAAAGTGATAAATGAGGATCTGGATACTGAGCCAAAAGGTCCCTTCTTGATCTGCAGTGACACCTTCAAATGCCAGATGCGTTGCGTGACCTGCCACGAAGTCCACCTGAACCCAACGGAAGAAAAACAGGCGAGTGCTTTGCTTCGAATGGCAAACAAAGCTTCGGCTCTTTGTATCAGTTGCCATAAAAAGTAATGGATAACCAATTGAAGAAAATGGGGTTTAGATAAACTGATCACCTGGAGCTGACATGAAAAGCCTTTTAGTTAAATATTTCATCCTGCTCATACTCTGCTATCTGGCAACGGGGTGCGCTAAACCAACGGTGGATGAGGTCAGGATCCTGTGGCCGGTACCGCCTGCACAACCACGAATGGAACATATCGGCAACTACCAGGCAGAAGCGGACATGCCGAAAGATGAATCCCGACTTCAAACATGGCTCAGAGACGTCACCGGAAACAACAATGAAGATAAAGCTCTCATCAATCCTCACGGAATTCACGCTAAAGCGGGGAGAGTCTTCATCAGCGATCCGGCCCTTGACAACATCATGGTCTTCGATTTCGAAAAAGCGACCATTGAACCTCTCATCAACGATCCATTTCCCATCAAGCTTGAAAGGCCACTCGGATTGGTCATGAATTCTGTCGGAAATTTTGTCGTTGTCGATGCCAGATTAAGATCTATCATCACCATCGACGCGAAGGGTAAATTGATCGAATCGACAACAGACACTGAACGCCTCAAGCGCCCCGTTGACATCGCCATCAACAATGAGAACGGCTGGATCTACGTCAGCGACAGTGTCACAGACCAGATCATTGTTTACGATCAGGGAGGAACATATCTTTTCGCCATCGGAGGCTCCGGAACCGACCCAGGCCAATTCAGGATGCCTCACGGGGTCGCTTTCGACAGCAAGAACCATCTCTACGTAGCCGACAGTCTCAACTCCCGGATTCAGATCTTTGACCAGAATGGAAAATTCCTGAAGATTTTTGGCGGGCAAAAAGAGACTGCCCACACCCTTTCCAGGCCTATTGACATTGCATTCGACCAGGATGATAACCTTTTCATTCTCGATGAAGGAAATCTCTCGATTTTGACTTACTCAAATGAAGGAGAACTCTTGCTGATCACGAGTAGCCAACATCAGAGCAAGGGGAGACTCGGGCTTGCCAAGCCAGCATCGGTTTTCATCGACGTTCAAAACCGGCTTTATATCACTGACAAAAGGAACAAACGCCTGATTGTCTGGCAAATACTCAACGAAGATTATCTGGCAAACGCCCCAATCACCGCTGAAGATATTTCGAAATTGAAATCGTACTTGGCAAAAGCAAAGGAGTCACAAAACAAGCAGTAAAGAAAGCGGGGAGACCTAGCATCCCCAACCCCTGTTTCGCGGAGGTGAAAATGAACCGCATAATTCGTATACATTTCGTTGCGGGACTGTTGCTACTTTTCTTGCCGGGAGCAATGAACGACGAATGGAAAAACGTTCATAAAGAGACCAAGGAATGCCGGGAACACAGCAAGGTCGAATGTCAATTTTCATGCAAATTCTGTCACGGAGAACCGTGGCAGCCGATTTCCCATGAAAAACTTAAAGGCGGTGACTACTCGATGTGTACCCAATGTCATAAAACAAAGCTGGCCGAACTTGCTTCAGCCAACTTGAGCGACTGCATGCCACGCCACCATCAGAAAAACATTGCTTATGCGCCGAGTGGAATCAACCCCCGATTCAAACTAAAGAAAAGACCTGACAACCTGGTCCTTTTTTGCGATCCACCTGAGAGTGACAATTGCCGGGTCTTCTGCATCTCCTGCCATAAACCGATGGAAGAACCGGGTAAAAGAATGAGAGTCGAAAAGAACTTCAAGCTTTGTAAGGAATGCCACGACATCTAAAAAAGGATGCCATAAAATTATTACTTCTTGAACAGCCCGAGCGCACCAAGCAGGGTCAGGGCGCCGCCGCTAATCCAGAGAATCATCACCTTGTTCGAGATCCCGCCGCCGAGGCTGCGCACCAGTTTATTCCCAAATAGACCGTACTCCTGCACTCCCCAGAAAATCAGGGCTATCCCAACGATCAAGAAAACGACCAGCAGGTTCCGAGCACCTTTAGCCATGATGACCTCCTTGCGAATCTTTAAATTGACTCCTACTCAAGAGCGACGACGAATCCGCCGTTGAGCTTTAGTTTCATCTGCTCTGCCACTTCTAGAGACGCAAACTTTCCGACCCAGACGCGGTAGAATCGTTTGCCATCGACCCACCCTTCACGCACCGTGGCGAACCCGTGCTGAACACGCATATCGGCAGCCAGACGGTCGGCATTGCTGCGCACGGTAAAAGCGCCAACCTGAATAGCGAAGGTTCCGATATCGTAGCTCTGGGGCTGGGTATAGGTCACACGGCCGGAAGATACCTTGTCCTCACGATAACCGAGTGCTTCGATCCGGACCGGGGCAGTACCGGGTCCGACCACGCCGACCTCATTGGCCGCAGTATAGGAAAGATCGATGATCCGCCCGGCGATGAACGGGCCGCGATCGTTGACCCGCACTACCGTCTGCTTGCCGTTCCTTTTATTGGTCACCCGGACATAGGTCCCCATCGGTAACGTCTTGTGGGCGGCCGTCGAGGCGTACATGTCGTAAATTTCACCGTTGCTGGTCTTGCGGCCGTGAAACTTCTTGCCGTACCAACTGGCCATTCCTTCCTCGACGAACCCGACATGATCGCGGATCGGGTCGTAGCGCTCACCATTGACGATGTACGGCTTTTGGTGTCCTTTCAATTCCCGGGTGTCAGGGGCATCGACCACCGAAACCTGGTAACTTGGCCCGCATGAAAAAAGGCCAAAAAAAACAATTATAATTATTATTAATTTAAATATAGGTTTACATCTTTTAATCATGATTCAATTCTCATTTAATTATTCTTTTATCTCTTTTAGACAAGGCGGATTCAATTCGCAAGTGCAACGGGTGACTTGCCGAAGAATACCTCGTTAGGTGTTCGATAGCCAAGACACTTTCTTGGTCTGTTGTTTAAACGA
>PKTZ01000174.1 GCA_002868925.1 Desulfuromonas sp.
TCACCCGGTGAATCGGGAGAGGAGATGGATGAAGATCGGCCAACCGATGAGGGTCGCCGCAACGACAACCGAGATACCGGTCAGCAGCGAGAGGACGACGATCCAGGCGTTGTAGAAAGCTTTTGCGTGGGCGTCGGGCCGATGTGTTGTTTTACTAATCATGATTCGCTCCTTTTCTGCGTCTGTCGCGCTGTTGCCACAGCCTGCTTTTTTGTTTGCGGCAGGCTGTGGCGCAAAAGCCTTAGCCCATGAACTTGGAAGCGAGGTGGGCGATGATCGGCCAGCCGACGAGAACGGCGGTGCTGAGTACGGTCAGGCCTACGATAACGGCCAGTGATACGAGCCAGAAGTTGGTCAGGGTTTTGGAGGCAGAGGCTTCGTGGTTCATGGTTCTTGCTTTTGCTGACATGATGTTTCTCCGTTTGTTAGGGTTACGTTGTTTTCTTCTGTTTACGTTTTGTTTATCTCTAAGCTATCCATTAGCCCATGAATTTGGCGGCGAGATGGGCGACGATCGGCCATCCGACCAAAACCGATGTAACGATAACGGTCAAGCCGACGATGACGGCCAGCGCGACCAACCAGATGTTTGCGGCAACGTTAGAGATGTGAGAGTGACCAGTTTCCATTTTTTCTATTTTGGCGTTCATGGCAGCCTCCTTTCGGCTTGTTTGTCTGTTTGACTTGTTATAAATCCAAGTCCCGTGCCAAAAACATTAATTTAAATTAATTTTTTAAAAAAGCAATAAAATCAATAATTTAGACTTGACATGAGGCGTCATTTATGGTTTTATCATTAGCGAGTCAAATGTTGCAAACGCAACGAAGGTTAATCGAAATTAATGTTAATAGGATTAATCGGGTTTAATATTCAAATATCGCCATGGGGTATATTTTAGCGGGTTTGTAAGAAGTTAAAGAGTTTTAATTTAAGGCAGTTAGTCATAAATGTTGCATTTGGCGTTGCATTGCACTGCACTGCAACGAATGCAACATTTATTTTTGCCTAAATATTATGACGTTTCATCCAGCGCCAGAGAGTAGTCCGGTCGACGTTGAATTCCTGGGCGGCGAGATTGCGGTTGCCCTCGTGTTTTTCCAGAACCCTCAGTAGAGTTTCCCTGTTCGGTCTTTTTCTGGAACGGGTTGTCGGGTCGGGGGTGTATTCGTTTTGCTGCAGGGTGATCGGCAGGTGTTCGGCTTCGATTTCGGCGCTATGGCAAAGAATCACGACCTGCTCGACCAGATTGAGAAGTTCTCTCACATTTCCCGGATAGTCATGTTCCACTAGTATCTGCATCGCCTCGGGGCTGAAGCCACGCACCCGCTTGCCATATTTCCTGTTGAATTTATCGACAGCAAAATCGAGCAGCAGGGGAATGTCCTCTTTGCGCCGCCTCAGGGGCGGGATCTGCAGGGAGACGACATTGATCCGGAAGAAGAGGTCGCGGCGGAAGGTTCCCTCCTCGACCATTTGGGCAATATTACGGTGTGTCGCCGTGACGAAACGGATATCTGCCGTTTGCGGGCTCTTGGCGCCGAGCGGTTGAAACTCCCTGTTTTCCAGAACGCGGAGCAGTTTGACCTGCAGCGGCAGCGGCAGATCGCCGATCTCGTCGAGAAAAAGGGTCCCCCCTTCGGCCATCTCGAGGCGTCCAGGCCTGTTTTCGACGGCGCCGGTGTAGGCGCCCCGCTTTGCGCCGAAAATTTCCGCTTCGAGTAGCGGCTCCGGCAGGGCACCACAGTTGATGGTGACCAAAGGTTTGTCCTTGCGACTGCTCAGGTTGTGAATGGCCCGGGCGACCAGTTCCTTGCCGGTGCCGCTCTCGCCCTGCACGAGGATGGTGGCGTCGCTGTAGGCGACGTCCTGAACCACGTCGAAAAGATGCTGCATGGCGTCGTTGCGGCTGATCATGTCCTCGAACGAGAACATGTTGCTGACCTCCCGCTTGAGAGAAAGAAACTGCGAGATGTCGCGCATGGTTTCGACCCCGCCGACAGCGACACCGTTTTTATCACGCAGCACCGAGGCGCTGATCGAGACGTCGATCTTCTGCCCGCGTCGGTCCTTGATCTGCATTTCGAGCTCAGTGATTGGTTTGTCGTCTTTGAGTGCCTGGCGGATGGGACAGGCTGTATCACAGAGGTTTGATCGGAAGACCTCGTGGCAGGGATGCCCGATCACTTCTGAACGCTCAAAGAGGGTCAACTCCTCGGCGGCGCGGTTGAACGAGGTGATCCGCATTTCATTGTCGACGGTGAAGACGCAATCGGCGACGCTGTCGAGTATGGCCTCACAATGTTCCATATTACCTCTTGTTTCATTCATCATTGAATAGTTGAGGGTATCACATGAATATATATTAATGCAACATAATTGCAACATGGGTAGATAAAAATGGAGTTGTGGAACCGTATGTGGAGAAGCGAACTGCTAATTAATTAGATTTACACTGCTGATTAAGGTATTTAGGAAGTCCTATAGGTGAGCTGGGAATCAGTTGCCGCAGGATTAAAAGGAAGCGGCAACTTGGTATGGTGAGCACTGTATGTCGTGACAATAAATGATGAACGTCTAGTTGTTGTCCTTACTTTTGGGGTTGGTGGATCGCGATACAGTAAAATCAAGAAATAGCTTTTCAGCTTCAGCTTCGCTGACATCATTCCAGTGTTGGTAGGCTGATGCCACTGCAAAGGAATGCCCACCCCTGATGTTGGGGCAACAGACCACATCAACATTTTCTGCCAAGCGCTGCACAGAACTATCATGGCCAGTAGGGACAGCGACAATGATCTTTTGGGCGCCCGCCCGACGTATGGCGTCCACAGCTACTTGCATAGTGAATCCGCTGGCCAGGCCGTCGTCTACCACAACTATTTCGCGCTCTGTCATATCTGGCATCGGCCGATCTTTTCTTAAAACGGCGACCCGCCGGTCAACTTTTGCCCTGGTCCTTTCAAGCCCAGATGTTACGACGGTTGTACTCAGACCAACAGCCATGATCATGGCTTCATTAAGCAAGTAACCGTCATCGAAGGCTACCGCACCGTAACCGGCCTCGGTGTTCCAGGGTAAAGTAATTTTACTGACGACAGCTAAGTCCAGTTGGCAGTTCAAGGATTTGGCAAGCGGGACTGCAACAGGTAACCCTCCGGCTGGAATAGCCAACACCAAAGGATGCTGAAGATCCAGTTTTCCGACCAACATCGACAGCACCTGTCCGGCCTCATGTCGATCTGCAAAGATTCCGGTTTGGTCTCGTAACTTTTCAATTTCTAGGATCTGCTCACAGTTCAATACGATATAATCTTTCAACTAAAAGTTACTTGCCGTATTTTTTGAATATCTCCCGCCGGGTCGGGCAAAAACAGATGTAGCCATCGCCGTAACTTCTTCGATATGAACAGTGACCTTTGCTAATACATTTGACAAACAAAACCTTCTCGTTGATTAAAGATTCAACCGGGCACAGTGGATTATCTCCCTCTAAGCAAGAAAATTCCTTCTGGCATTTATCTGAATTGCAGACAGTAATTTTAGAGACATGATATTTCGATACTTTACCCATCGTCCCCCCGGACATTAAGGCTACGAATTCTTATTTATTTACATGAACATTATAACGCCAATGTACTTTGAACATAAAGTCAGGTTTGATTTCAAATCAACAAACCCAAATAGAGTATCTCCGGTATTGCCGAATAAATTTGTTACACTTTCGTTATGAATCGGTTGCTTACAGTTATGCTTCTGCTACTCATAGCTGCTCCGGCCTTTGCTCAGCAGTGGGCCTGCCAACCAACCCGCCCAGATGCTGATGGGCCGTATTATAAAAAAGACGCTCCGGTACGAAATAGTGTCGGGGAAGGTTTTTTATTGTTTGGCGAGGTGAAGTCTGCAGCGGACTGTAACGCAATTGCTCAAGCCAAAATAGAAGTTTGGATGGCCGGTCCGGCAGGCAGATATTTAGACCGTTGGCGTGCTACGCTTTATGCCGATAAAGTGGGCCGGTACTGGTACAAAACTGACTTTCCTGGAAATTATGGTAGTCGTCCACCACATATCCATATCATCGCCAACGCTCCCGGCTACCTGGAGCTCGTTACGCAGTACTATCCAAAACAGGGAACAGGTGAAGCCCAATTCGATCTCATTCTTATCCCCGAAACGACAAAGTGACATTCATTGTCTTGAACTGCAGCTGAGCCTACATTGCAGATAACTTAATTTTTCGAGACAAAAAAAAGGCAGCCCTTGCGGACTGCCCTTTTTTCTGTTTGCTCAGAACTGATTAGTGAGCGACGGCCTGGAAAATCGGGCCAACACCGAAGATAATCAGCATTGCAACGACGAGCACGTAGATAGCGAGGGACTCGATCATTGCCAGACCAATCAGCATGATGGTCATGATCTTGCCGCTGGCACCCGGGTTACGGGCAACGCCTTCGACAGCCTTGCTGACTGCAATACCCTGGCCGAGACCGGTACCGAAAGAACCGATAGCCATGCCGAAAGCAGCAGCGAGAACGCACATTGAGTAAAATTCCATGATGTTTCTCCTTCCTGTTTTTTGTTGTTCCTATACGATATAGGACTTAAATAAAACGCAAAGCGTTATTAGTGTGCTTCTTCAAGAGCGCCGGCGATGTAGATCATCGACAGCAGCATGAAAACGTAAGTCTGGATGAACGCGACCAGCACGCCCATGATCATGATCGGCACCGGAACGATCAACGGGGCCATGAAGATGAAGACCATGATGACGATCTCGTGGCCGTACATGTTGCCGAACAGACGCAGGGTCAACGACAGCGGCCGTGCCATGTGACCGATGATCTCGATCGGCAGCATCAGCGGTGCCATCCACCAGATCGGGCCGGTGAAATGCTTGATGTAAGACATCCCGTGCTCTTTAACGCCGATGATGTGGGTCATCACGAAAACGGTAAGCGCCATGGCGGCGTTGGTATTCAGAGACGCGGTCGGCGGATAGAAGCCGGGGATCAATGCAATCAGGTTGCAGGTCAGGATGAAGAAGGCGATGGTCGCGATCAGGGGGAAGTAGGTTTTCCCTTTCGGCCCCATGATCTCTTCCATCATGTCTTCGATCATGACGATAATCGGCTCGAAAAAATTCTGAAAGCCGGTCGGCACCAGCTTCATGCCGCGTGTCGCAATGACGGAGAGGACGATGAGAATCGCCATGACCAGCCAGGTGTACAGGACGTGGTCGCCGACATGCAGGTGAAGCTTTTCTGCAATCCATTGAAGGAATAAAAAAGGATGTACCATTACGAGAAATCTCCTGTGAATAAACTCTTTATCGCTACAAAGAAAACGTTTATGACAATTACTGACAACCCGATGAGCAGTCCGATCGGGTTTATATCAAAGTTCATGAACAGCAGCATCAGGATCAGCGCGATAATCGCAAACTTCAGTATCGACAGCAGCTGCATCCAGAACTTCGAGCCGCCTGATCCATTGCCGAACAGTGATTTCAACGACCGTTGCAGCTGGTAAAAGCTCGCAATCGAAATCAGGCCGCCGGCGAGGATACCATAGACAACCGGCAGGTCACCGAAAATCAGGCCGCCGATCAGTGCCGCTCCGAGGATCAGCCAGTTGCGACGGAAGAAGCTCCGGGTAAATGCCAACTCGGGGTTAATCTTCTGGGTCACGCTGATCGTCGTCATCCTTCATCGCCCGACTGGATAATATAAAAATATTCCTGAATCCCGAAATGATGCCGAACAATAAAAAAATCAGGGTAAACCAAGGCGATGTGTCGAGCCATTTATCAAGTTGGTAGCCAATATACAACCCGATTAAGATCGAGGCTACCATCGCGATCCCGAGGCTTGAAGCGAACATCAGGGACCGATACATTTGATTTTTGTTGTCTGACATTCAAAGCCTGGCAAATTGTATACAGCATACAATTCGGTCTAAAAACGACTTCTTCTAGCACACGGGGTGGTTGAAGTCAACCGTTTTTGGCCGGATTGTGCCAATAGTAAAGCCCTGCCGTGAGGCAGGGCTTTAGGTTTATGAATAGTTCCCGATCGTTACAGCGCTTTGAGAGATTTCTCGGCAGCGGCGATCGTTTTATCGAGGTCTTCGGTCGAGTGGGCGGCGCTCATGAAACCGGCCTCGTACTGGCTCGGAGCAAGGTTGATTCCTTCTTCGAGCATCGACTGGAAGAACTTGGCGAAGACGGCAGGCGTTTCCGGCTTGACGTCGGCGAAGCAGAAGACCTCCTCCGGCTGGAAGTAGGTGCAGAACATGCCGCCGACCCGTTGCAGCGAAGTGGCAACCCCGGCGCTTTCCGCAGCGGCGCGCAGACCCTTCTCGAGATAAGCGCTCTTCTCTTCGATTACGTCGTAGAATCCGGGCTCTTTGAGTAGTTTCAGGGTGGCGATGCCGGCGCTCATTGCCAGCGGATTGCCGGAGAGGGTGCCGGCCTGGTAGACACCGCCGACCGGTGAAAGGGATTCCATGATCTCCCTCTTGCCGCCGAAAGCGCCGACCGGCAGCCCGCCGCCGATGATCTTGCCGAGGCAGACCAGGTCGCCACGGACACCGAAGCGCTCCTGGGCGCCGCCGTAGGCGACGCGGAAGCCGGTCATGACCTCATCGATTATCAGAACGATCCCTTCGGCATCGCAGAGCTGGCGCAGCCCTTCGAGGAAGCCAGCCCTCGGAGCGACGCAGCCCATATTGCCGGCGATCGGCTCGAGGATGATGCAGGCGACCTCGCCCTTGTTGGCGGCGACCATCTCCTTGACTTCAGCTAGGTCGTTATAGGTTGCGGTTAGGGTGTACTTGGCGAAATCGGCCGGAACACCGGGAGAGGTCGGGACACCGAAGGTGGCGAGTCCGCTGCCCGCCTTGACCAGCAGTGAATCGGCGTGGCCGTGATAGCAGCCGTCGAACTTGATGATCTTGTCGCGGCCGGTGTAGCCGCGGGCGAGGCGGATGGCGCTCATCGTCGCCTCGGTACCGGAGGAGACCATGCGGACCATCTCCATGTTCGGATAGGCGTCGCAGACCATCTCGGCGAGGATCGTCTCCTTCTCGGTCGGTGCTCCGTAAGAGGCTCCACTTTCGGCCGCCTCTTTGATCGCCTCGACGACCTTCGGGTGACAATGGCCGAGGATCATCGGTCCCCACGAGCCGACATAATCGATATAGGCGTTGCCATCGGCATCGTAGATCTTGGAGCCGGCGGCCTTGCTGATGAAGATCGGGTCGCGACCGACCGATTTAAAAGCACGAACCGGGCTGTTGACCCCTCCCGGGATGATTTTTTTTGCCTGGGCGAAAAGCTTTGACGATGTCTGCTGGTTCATGGCACTCCTCGTAAGTTGTATATAAGAGAGTTTCGATGATTCACGAAATGAAAATCTGCTTAACACACCGCCTTGATGATGTCAAGAAAGGGGAGGGGCCGTGCTCATATATATTATATATAGAGAGGGAAGATGTTTATCCGTAGAGCGGAGGGGGATAAGACGGAGATGCGGGCTAATTTACTTTCATTAAATTTTTTAGATAAGTAGCGGTTATTGTTTTAGTAATATTATAGGGATTTCTATTTGACAAGCGGCGCGATCCTGATTTATAAACCAGTGGTCAGACCAATTTTCAACATGAGTGTGCTGGAGCTGTATTTCACAAATGGCTGAACTGTTGCTGATTCTGGTCAGCGCCATCTTTGTCAATAACTTCGTCCTCTCCCGGTTCCTCGGGATTTGTCCCTTTCTCGGTGTCTCGAAGAAGGTGGAAACGGCCCTCGGGATGGGGATGGCCGTTACCTTCGTCATGACGGTGGCAACCGTCGTCACCTGGTTTATTCAATATTTCGTCCTGATCCCGTTCGGTATCGAGTACCTGCAGACCATCGCCTTTATCCTGGTGATCGCTTCCCTGGTCCAGTTGGTCGAGATGGTGATTCAGAAGACCAGCCCGGTTCTGTACCAGTCCCTCGGCATTTTCCTGCCGCTGATTACGACCAACTGCGCCGTGCTCGGCCTGGCGGTTCTCAATATCCAGAAGGAGTATTCTTTTCTCGAAGGGATCGTGTTCGCTCTCGGTGCGGCGATCGGTTTTACGCTGGCGATGATCCTCTTTGCCGGTCTGCGCGAGCGGATCGATCTCTGCCCGGTGCCGAAGTCGTTTCGCGGCACTGCCATCGCGCTGGTTACGGCCGGCCTTTTGTCTCTCGCTTTCATGGGATTTGCCGGCCTAGTTAAAGGATAGGTGTAAACAACGATGTTTGCAGCAATAGCAAGTTTAGGTGCCATCGGCCTGCTGGCGGCGTTGGCGCTCGGTTTTGCCGCCAAGAAGTTTGCGGTCGAAGTCGATCCGCGTGAATTGGCAATTCTCGAAATCCTGCCGGGCGCCAATTGCGGTGCCTGCGGTTATCCCGGGTGTTCCGGTTACGCCAAAATGGTTGTCAACGGCGACAAGATTGCCGCGACCTGTCCGCCCGGTGGAGCGATGGTCATGGGCAAGATCGCCAATATTATGGGGTTTGCCCCGGTGGAGATCGATCCGCAGGTGGCGGTCGTCATGTGCCAGGGGGACAACCAGAAATCAAAAGAGAAGTATCATTACCTCGGGCTCGCTGACTGCCAGGCGGCACAGAAGGTTGCCGACGGGCCGAAGCAGTGCCCCGGCGGTTGTCTCGGGCTCGGCACCTGCGAGCGGACCTGCCCCTTCGGCGCCATCGAGATGACCGAAGAAGGGCTGGCGGTGATCAGCCGGAAGAAGTGTACCGGCTGCGGCAAGTGTGTCGAAGCCTGCCCGCGCGACGTGATCCATATGACGCCGCTCGATGCGACCACCCACGTCCTCTGCAACAGCCACGACCGCGGAGTGCTGGTCCGCAAGTACTGCGATATCGGCTGTATCGCCTGCCAGATCTGCACCAAGCAGGTACCGGATGCGTACCGGGTCGAGGACTCTCTGGCGACGGTCGTTTACGAATACTATGACGAGGCACCGGAAGCGGTCGACAAGTGTCCGACCAAGTGCATCCGCGATTTTACCGAAGGCTATCCCGAGGGGAGCAGCTTCGCCGATATTTCGGTCCCGGTGAAACGGGGCAGGAGGGCGGCCTGAAATGGCGAGACTCAAGACATTTCCGGGCGGCCTGCATCCGCCTGACAATAAAGCCTGGACCGCCGCCAAGGCGATCGAGATCTGTCCGCTGCCGGAGGAGTTGATCATTCCGCTCTCGCAGCATATCGGCGCGCCGGCCGAAGCCTGTGTCGCGGTCGGCGACAAGGTGAAGAAGGGGCAGGTGGTCGGTCGGGCCAAGGGCTTTGTCTCGGTCCCGGTTCACGCTTCGACTTCGGGTGAGGTGACGGCGATCGAGCCGAGGCCGCACGCTTCCGGGCGTAACCTGCCGGCGGTTGTAATCGCACCGGACGGTGAAGACGAATGGGTTGACGACCTGGCGGCGGCCGATCCGGAGGCGCTGTCGGTCGAAGAGATCAAGGATCGGTTGCGCGATGCCGGCATCGTCGGCATGGGCGGGGCGACCTTCCCGGCCCACGTCAAACTGTCGCCGCCGGGGGAGAAGCCGATCGATACCCTGATCCTCAACGGGGTCGAGTGCGAGCCGTACCTGACCGCCGATCATCGGCTGATGCTGGAGACACCGGGCAAGGTCCGGCAGGGGATCGAGATTCTGCGCAAAGTGCTCGCGGTCGACAATATATATCTAGGGATCGAGGCGAACAAACCGGACGCCATTGCGCAGATGCGCGAAGAATGCGCCGGCAGTGACATCAAGGTCGAGGCGCTCGAGGTCAAGTACCCGCAGGGGGCGGAGAAGCAGCTCATCCTGGCCCTGACCGGCAGGGAAGTGCCGAGCGGCGGCCTGCCGATGGATGTCGGCGTGGTGGTGCAGAACGTCGGCACCGCCGCCGCGATCGCCGATGCGGTGACGCTGGGCCAGCCGTTGATCGAGCGGATCTGCACCGTGACCGGCAGCGGCGTCAACGAGCCGAAGAATCTGCGGGTCCGGGTCGGCACTCCGCTGGCGCACCTGGTCGAGCAGTGCGGCGGTCTCGACGGTGAACCGTCCAAGTTGATCATGGGTGGTCCGATGATGGGGATGGCGCAGCTGACCCTCGATGTCCCGGCCACCCGCGGCACCTCCGGTCTGCTCATCTTCCGTCGGGGCGATATCAAGGTGCGCGAGCCGGGGCCCTGCATCCGCTGCGGCCGTTGCGTCAGTGCCTGTCCGGCCGGCCTTTTGCCGACGACGATCGCCGCCTACGCCCGGCTGTCGATGTTCGATGAAACCGAAGAGTTCAAAGCGATGGACTGTATCGAGTGCGGCTGCTGCAGCTTCAGTTGCCCGTCGCTGATCCCGCTGGTGCAGACCCTGCGTTACGCCAAGGGAGCGATTCTCGAAAAGCGGAGGAAGATGCAATAATGTCGGATCAGCTTTACCTCTCATCTTCGCCGCATATTCATTCCGGCGAGACCACCGACAAGGTGATGCGGGCGGTCATCTACAGCCTGCTGCCGGCCTGTGGGGTCGCCATCTACTTTTTCGGCCTTCCGGCCCTGATGCTGTTGCTCGTCTGCACGGTCGGGGCGGTGGCGTTCGAGGCGCTCTGCGCCAAGCTGTTTCACAGCAAGCTGGCCATCGCCGACGGCAGTGCCGCTCTGACCGGCATCCTGCTGGCGCTCAACCTGCCGCCGTCGGCCCCCTGGTGGCTCGCCCTGCTCGGTGCCGCGATCGCGATCATCGTCGGCAAGCAGGTCTACGGCGGGCTCGGCTATAACCCGTTCAACCCGGCGCTGGTGGCGCGGGTGGTGCTGCTGATCTCGTTCCCGGTGCAGATGACCTCGTGGTCGGCCCCGGCCCCGCTCGGCAGCGGCGTCGACGCGCTGACCACGGCCACCCCGCTCGGCGAGTGGAAGACGGCGGTGATGCTGACCGGCAAGCTGCCGGAAGGGATGGCGTCCGGGTTCGGCAGCTATTTTGTCGGCAACATGGCCGGCTGCATCGGCGAGGTCTCGGCGATCGCGTTGCTGCTCGGAGCGCTCTACCTGTTCTGGAAGCGGATCATCACCTGGCAGATCCCGGTTTCGTTCATCGGGACGGTGGTCGTAGTCGGCGGGCTGTTCTGGCTCTCCGATGCGACCCGTTATCCCGATCCGCTGTTTCATCTTCTCACCGGCGGCCTGATCCTGGGCGCGTTCTTCATGGCAACCGACATGGTGACCTCGCCGGTGACCGGCAGGGGGATGCTGGTTTACGGCTTTGGCTGTGGCCTGGTGACGGTGCTGATCCGCCTGTTCGGAGGCTACCCGGAGGGTGTCTCCTTTGCCATCCTGTTGATGAACGCGGCAACGCCGCTGATCGACCGTTATACTCGGCCGCGGGTTTTCGGGACGGTAGCGGAGGTTGAACGATGAAAGATATTCTGCGCCTGGTCGTCGCCCTGACCCTGATAACCGTCGGTGCCGGTTTCGTGCTTTCCATGGTCGAGAGTGTGACCCGCGAACCGATCGCCGAACAGCGCCGCCTGGAGATGATGCGCGCCCTCGAGGCGGTTCTGCCCGGGATGGAGATCGATCCCGAGGCCGACTCGGTCGAGCTGGTGACCGGTACCGACCGTAAAGGGCGGGACGTGATCCGGACCTTCTACCGGGGACGCCGTCAGCAGGAGCTGGCCGGGATCGCTTTCAGTGTGGTCGCCCCGGACGGCTATAGCGGAAATATCGCGATCATGGTCGGAATCGACCCCGAAGGGAGCGTCGCCGGCATCGAAATCCTCAGTCACGCCGAGACCCCGGGGCTCGGCGACAAGATCACCCATGAAGCGTTCAAGGGGCAGTTCAAGCAGAAGAGCCTCGATAATGCCGAATGGCGGGTCAAAAAGGACGGCGGCGAGTTCGACCAGATCACCGGCGCCACCATATCACCGCGCGCCGTGGTCAAAGCGGTCAAATCGGGGCTGGAATTTTTCCGTGAACACCGGCAGGAGATTGTCGAATGAACCTGGCACGTGAATTCAGTAAAGGGATCTGGCGCGAGAATGCCGTCTTCCGCCTGCTGCTTGGGCTCTGCCCGACCCTGGCGGTGACGACCAGCGCCGAGAACGGCCTCGGTATGGGATTGGCGACCACCTTTGTCCTGATCTGTTCGAATATCGTTGTGTCTCTGCTGCGTAAGCTGATCCCGGCCAAGGTCAGGATTCCCGCCTTTATCGTCATCATCGCTTCCTTTGTCACCGTGGTGCAATTGGGGATGGAGGCGTATGTCTACGACCTCTACAAGTCCCTCGGTATCTTTATCCCGCTGATCGTGGTCAACTGCCTGATTCTCGGCCGGGCCGAGGCCTTCGCCTCCCGCAACAACCCGCTGCTCTCGGTCGTCGATGGTATCGGCATGGGGAGCGGCTTCACGCTGGCGCTCTTTATTCTCGGTGCGGTGCGGGAGATTTTGGGAAGCGGTACCCTGCTCGGGTTCTCCCTGTTCGGCCCCGGTTACCAGCCGTTTCTGTTGATGATTTTACCGCCGGGCGCATTCATCACCCTCGGCTTCCTGCTTGCCGGGATGAACCGGATCGACGCCATCCGTAGCGTCACCCGTTCCTGACCCCGGATTCATATCCTTCATTTTGCATTCCGCCATCGATGATGTGGGGTGTTATTTGCTCCTCCATTCAACCTAAATTTCGGTTATTCAAGTGATAAAAATGATCATTTTCCCGGCCGGGGAAGATGAGAGGGAATATGGAGATTTGAATGTCGCAGTAGCGGCTTTGCAAACCGCATCTGAATTCCCGCAAGAAGCCAGCAGAAAACGGGGCTTCTAAAGTCGACAAAAATGGTTGTAAATAGCCAAAATAAGGGGCTTTGCAGCCAAGATTCGAATCCCTCAAAAGTGCATACTGTATACTGTATTTTTCCCTTGACAAAGACCTTAAAGTATCCTAACTTGCTCACGCTTTAATACCGTAAACCCAACCACTTTTTAATTAAAAATGACCACAATTTAGTTGGGAGGAGCCTTTACATGTTAGATAATTACCTGCCGATCCTTGTGCTCGTTGCCATCGCCTTCGCTTTTGCGGCTGGCTCGGTGGTTTTTTCACGCCTCGTAGGCCAGAAAAAACCCTCCGTCGTTAAGCTGGCGCCATACGAGTGCGGCATGCCGCTTTTTGGTACGGCTCGGGACCGATTTTCGATCAAGTTTTACATCATCGCCATGCTCTTTATCGTCTTCGATATCGAAGTCGTCTTTCTGTATCCCTGGTCGGTGATGTTCAAGAGGCTGGGCATGTTCGGTTTTGCCGAAATGGGTGTCTTTATCGTCATCCTGTTTGTCGGTTACGTTTATGTCTGGAAAAAAGGAGCGCTGGAATGGGAGTAGATCAGACACTGGGAAATAATGTAATTACGACAAGCCTGGACAAGCTGGTTAACTGGTCCAGGTCCCGCTCTTTGTGGCCGATGACCTTCGGCCTGGCCTGTTGCGCGATCGAGATGATGGCAACCGGTGCGGCCCGCTTCGACCTCGACCGCCTCGGAATTCTCTTCCGTGCCTCACCGCGCCAGTCTGACTGTATTGTTATTGCCGGTACGGTCACCAAAAAGATGCTGCCGGTTATTAAGACCGTTTACGAGCAGATGCCCGAGCCGAAGTACGTTATCGCTATGGGCGCCTGCGCCTGCTCCGGCGGTGTCTTTGATACTTACAGTACGGTTCAGGGGATCGATGAAGCTCTTCCGGTCGACGTTTATGTTCCCGGTTGCCCGCCGCGTCCGGAAGGTCTGCTCTACGGGATCGGCAAGCTCCAGGAAAAGATCATGAACGAGCGCAACTCGTTCGGTGCCGTCATCGGCGTCGGCGAGCGGATTTCCGAAGTTTAATCTCTCCGGTTGTGTCCGGAACTTACCAATTATAGACAGGGAAGCAAACAATGAGTGAACATGCCGCCATTGGCAAGCTGAAGCAGAAATTTGCAGATGCCGTTCTCGATGCTGTCGAGTACAGAGGTGAGACGACGATTACGGTCAAGAAGGAGCAGATCGTCGAGATCTGCAAGTTTCTCAAAGAAGACCTTGGCTACAATTTCCTCTGCGATCTTTGTGGGGTCGATTACCTCGGTAAATCCCCCCGCTTCATGGTTGTCTACAATATCTACAATATCGCACTCAAAGATCGCCTCCGGATCAAGACGCCGGTTGAGGAGAGCGATGCCACCATCGATACCGTCAGCTCGGTCTGGGGTACCGCCAACTGGCACGAACGCGAGTGCTGGGACCTGATGGGGATATCTTTTAACGATCACCCCGACCTGCGCCGCATCCTGATGCCGGCTGACTGGGAAGGGCACCCTCTGCGCAAGGACTATCCGGTGCAGGGCCCCGATCGCGAACCGTATCAGGGCCGCCTGCAGTAGGCGACGAATCTTAAAGAGACTTCAACTCTGAAGGATAAACGAGGATAACGATGGCACAAACCGAAACCATGACCATAAATATGGGTCCGCAGCACCCTTCGACCCATGGTGTTCTCCAGCTGATTCTCGAGCTCGATGGCGAGACCGTTGTTAGTGCGACGCCGCACATCGGCTTTCTGCACCGCGGTGTTGAGAAGCTCTCCGAACACCGGACCTATCATCAGACCATTCCCTTGACCGACCGGCTCGATTACCTGGCGCCGATGAGCAACAACCTCGGTTACGTTCTCGCCGTGGAGAAACTGCTCGGCATCACCGATCAGATTCCGGAGCGGGCCAAGGTCGTTCGCGTTCTGCTGACAGAGCTGACCCGGATCAAGAGCCACCTGGTCTGGTTGGCGACCCATGCACTCGATATCGGTGCGATGACCGTCTTTATCTACTGTTTCCGTGAGCGTGAAGCGATCATCGATATCTACGAGAAGATTTCCGGTGCCCGCATGACCTCCAACTACTTCCGTGTCGGCGGCCTGTCGGCCGATCTGCCGGCCGGTGTGACCGATGATATCCGTAAATTCGCCGAAGAGATGAACTCTTATGTTGATGAGTATGAAGGTCTCCTGACCGGCAACAAGATCTGGCAGAAGCGGACCCAGAGCGTTGGTAAGATCAGCGCCGAAGATGCGATTGATATCGGTCTTACCGGGCCTGCGCTGCGCGGCTCCGGCGTTGACTGGGATCTGCGGCGCGATAATCCGTACAGCGGCTACGAAGATTACGATTTTGAAGTGCCGGTCCGGGAAGAGGGTGATACCTTTGCCCGCTACCAGTGCCGTCTTATCGAGATGCGCGAAGCGGCCAAGATTATCCTGCAGGCGCTCGATAAGCTTGAGGAAGGTCCGATTCTCGCTGACTGCCCCAAGGTCTGTCTGCCGCCGAAGCAGGATGTCGTCAACACCATCGAGGGCCTGATCCACCAGTTCAAGATCATTACCGAGGGTTTCGAAGCGCCGGAAGGAGAGGTTTATGTCGGTATCGAGGCGCCGAAGGGCGAGCTTGGTTACTACCTCGTATCCGATGGTTCTGCCAATCCCTATCGTATGAAGATCCGGCCGCCGTCATTCGTCAACCTGCAGGCTCTGCCGCAGATGGTTGAAGGTGCACTGCTGGCCGACGTTATTGCGACTATCGGTACCCTGGACATCGTCCTGGGTGAAATTGACCGGTAACTGACTCCGACGCAAGAGGTAATTCCATGAGCGAAGCTGTGGAGCAAGTCCAAGAAGAAGAAATCGATCTGGGACCCTGTAACGCCATTCTTGACAAGTATGTTGATATGCCGGGGGCATTGATGCCTTCCCTGCAGGCGATCCAGGATCATTATGGCTACATCCCGGAGCCGACGGTCCACCTGACGGCAGAACGTTTGAATGTTTATGCCAGCCAGATCTACGGCGTACTGACCTTTTACGCGCAGTTCCATCTCGAACCGCGTGGCAAGTACATCGTTCGCGTCTGTATGGGGACCGCCTGCCACGTCAAGGGTGCCGGCCGGATCGGTGATACGATCAAGGATCGGCTCGGTGTCGGCCATGCCGAAACGACGGAAGATCTTAAGTTTACCGCCGAATACGTTGCTTGTATCGGGGCCTGCGGTATGGCGCCGGTTATCATGGTCAACGACGACACATACGGCTCGATGACGGTCCAGAAAATGGACGAAGTCCTCGAAAAATACCAGAAGATGGATTAATAACCGTAGACCACCCGAGGGTTTTATGGCTCAAACAGCGGAAAACATTGAAGTTTTGATCTGTACCGGAACCGGCGGTATCGCCTCCGGTTCTCTCAAGGTTGCCGATGCTTTCGAAGCGGAATTCGAAAAGCACGGTCTCGCAGCCAAGCTGGGCAAGCGTTGCGATGTCAAGAAGACCGGTTGTCGTGGACTTTGTGCCAACGACGTTCTGGTCGACATCATCCTGCCGGGCCAGGAGGCGGTCACCTACGATTTCGTGACCCCTGAGCTGGTTCCGCAGATCGTCGAAGAGCATATGCTCGGTAACGAGCCGGTTCCGAAGAAGGTCGCCGGTCCCTACTACGAGAAGTTCCTCGAGAAGCAGCAGCGAATCATCTTCTCCCGTTGCGGCACCATCGACGCTGAATCGATCGAAGACTTTATCGCCAATAAGGGTTTCACCGGCATCAAGAAGGCGGTCACCATGGCGCCCGATGATGTTATCGAGGAGGTCAAGAAGTCCGGCCTGCGCGGTCGTGGCGGCGGTGGTTTCCCGACCGGCGTCAAGTGGTCGTTCTGTAAGGCAACACCGGGCGAAGAGAAGTACCTGATCTGTAACGCCGACGAGGGTGACCCGGGGGCGTTTATGGACCGTTCTATCCTCGAAGGTGACCCGTATGGTGTTATCGAGGGGATGATGATCGCCGCCTACGCCATCGGTTGTACCTTTGGTTATGTTTACTGCCGTGCCGAGTATCCGCTGGCGATCAAGCGTCTGCAACAAGCGATCGATACCTGCTACGAAAAGGGTATCCTCGGTGAGAACTGCATGGACCTCGGCTTCAAGTTCGACATGAAGATCAAGGCCGGCGCCGGTGCTTTCGTCTGCGGTGAGGAAACCGCACTGATGGCTTCGATCGAGGGTGAACGCGGCATGTCCCGTCCCCGTCCGCCGTTTCCGGCGGTTCGCGGTCTCTGGCGCAAGCCGACCAATATCAACAACGTTGAGACATTCGCCAACGTCTCCTATATCTTCTACAACGGCGCCGACTGGTATTCTTCGGTCGGAACCGAGGGGACCAAGGGAACCAAGATCTTCGCGCTGACCGGAAAGGTCAAGCATACCGGTCTGGTCGAGGTTCCGGCCGGCACCACGATGAAGGAAGTTATTTACGACGTTTGTGGCGGTATCCTGAACAACCGTAAGTTCAAGGCGGTTCAGGCTGGCGGCCCTTCCGGCGGTTGTCTGCCGGCTGACGCCCTCGACGCCGAAGTCGATTATGACTCCCTGATCAAGGCCGGGGCGATGATGGGTTCCGGTGGCCTGGTCGTTATGGACGAAACGACCTGCATGGTCGATATTGCCCGATTCTTCCTCAACTTTACCCGTGTCGAATCCTGCGGTAAGTGTATCCCCTGTCGGATCGGCCTGAAGATCATGCTCGAAATCCTCGAGCGGATCTGTTCCGGTGAGGGGCAGGAAGGTGATATCGAGCTGCTGCAGGATATGGCGTACGACATCAAGAAGAGTTCGCTTTGCGGTCTCGGTCAGACAGCTCCGAACCCGGTCCTGTCGACAATCCGCTATTTCCGGCACGAATACGAGGCGCACATCAAGGAGAAGGAGTGTCCTTCCCATTCATGCAAGCCGTTGCTGCACTTCCGGGTTGTTGAGGACAAATGCAAGAAATGCGGGATCTGTCCGAAAGTCTGCCCGGTTGACTGCATTCAGTGGGAGAAAGGGCAGGTCGCTGTCATTGACCGCGACAAGTGTACCGAGTGTACCTCCTGTTACGACGCCTGCCGGTTCATGGCGATCGAATAGCTAACGAATTACGTAATCACTGACGATACGAGGAAACGATGGTTAACCTGACGATCGACGGCAAAGAGATCACGGTCAGCAAAACTGCGACAATTTACGAGGCGGCAAAAGAGGCCGGTATCGACATTCCGGTTCTCTGCTATGCCAAGAAACTTCTCCCTTACGGCGCCTGCCGTGTCTGTCTGGTCGAAGTCGAGCAGATGAAGGGACGTCTCATTCCGTCCTGTACCACGCCGGTTACCGAGGGCATGGTGGTTACGACCATGTCGGACGAAATCCAGAAGGTCCGCAAAACGGTCCTCGAGTTTCTCCTGGTCAACCATGTCATCGACTGCCCGGTCTGCGACAAGGGTGGCGAGTGCGACCTGCAGGATTTGACCTACGAATACGAAGTCGTGACCAATCGGTTCGAAGGCGAGAAATTCGACCTGCCGACCGATGAGGTCAATCCGCTGATCGAGCGCAACATGAACCGCTGTGTTCTCTGCGGGAAGTGCGTTCGAGTCTGCGATGAGATCGTCGGCTACGGCTCCTACTCTTTCATCAACCGCGGCTTCGAAACCAAGATTGCGACCGCCTTTGACCGCGGTTTGAACTGCGAGTTCTGTGGCCAGTGTGTTTCGATGTGCCCGGTCGGCGCCATCCTGCCCCGCCCGTTCAAGTTCAAGGCGAGACCCTGGCAGATCAAGGAAGTCGACTCGGTCTGCAGTTACTGTGGCAACGGCTGCACCATCACCATGGGGGTCAAGGACAACAAGGTTCAGACCATCCGTTTCAATGACAAGATCGGTGTCAACGACGGCAATCTCTGCATCCGTGGTCGTTTCGGTTATTCCTACGCCAACAGCGATGACCGGTTGACGACGCCGCTGATCAAGAAGGATGGCGAGCTGGTCGAGGCGAGCTGGGACGAGGCGCTCGAGGCGGTAGCCGAAGGATTCAAAAAGGCGGCGGCCGATAAGGGAGTCGGGATCATCTCCGGCGCCCGTCTGACCAACGAAGAGCTTTTTCTGCTCAAGAACGTCGCCAAGGCGATCGGTACCGAAAATCTCGATCACTCCGGTGGCGAATGCTACAAGGGTGTGACCGAAGGGCTGGTTGAAACCCTTGGTGTCAAGGCTTCGACCGGAACCTTCCCACAGGTCGAGGACGCTGACGTTATCCTCTCAATCCGTTCCGATTTCTACGAGACTCACCCGGTTTTCGGCATGGTCGTCAACCAGGCGGTCAAGCGCAACGAAGCACAACTCTTTATCGTTGCCGATAAGAAGGGCAAGTTCGGCAAGCTGCCGAACGCCGAGACCTTACTGCACAAGCCTGCTCTCGAGGTCAACGTATTGAACGCGATGGCGCAGGCGTTGATCGAGGACGGCTCGGCCGTTACCGACGGGGTCGATGGTCTCGATGAATTGAAAAAATCACTCGCCGATTACGCTCCGGAAAAAGTCGCCGCGGCGACCGGGGTTCCGGCTGAACAGATCAAGGCTGCTGCCAAGGCGCTGGCCGGCGCCAACAAGAGCGCCATCCTGCTCGCTTACGGCCTGCCTTACACCGCGCAGAGCAAGGAGATCGCAGTTGCTGCGGCCAACCTTGCGATCCTTTCCGGAAACGTCGACAAGGAGGGTAGCAACCTCTACCTCTGCGGCGAGAAGGCAAACAGCCAGGGCGCGATCGACCTCGGTGTGATCCCGGCCGGTTCCGGCCAGGGCGCCCAGCAGATGCTGGATGCGGCCGCTGCCGGTAGCCTCTCCGCCCTCTACGTGGTCGGCGAGGATATGGTCACCTCCTATCCGGACCGCGAAAAGGTTGAAAAGGCTCTCGATGGAGCCGGGTTCGTCGTTGCCCAGGACCTGTTCCTGTCGCCGACGGCTCAGAAGGCAGATGTTGTTCTGCCCGCCGCGTCGTTCGCCGAGAAGGACGGTACCTTTACCAACGCCGAGCGCCGTATCCAGCGGGTTCACCCTGGAATCACCAGCCCGGGCGAAGCGAAGACTGACTACGCAATCTTCGAACTGCTCGCCAACAAGCTTGGTGCAGGCCTGAGCTATACCGGACCGGCGGCAGTATTTGCTGCCCTGGCCAACGAGGTCGATGCCTACAAAGGGGTCGAGTTCAACGCTATCGGAGCCCAGGGTGTTGTCTGGGGCGGTGAAGAGCTGAAGGCTGCGACCAAGAAGGTTGTTCCGGTGAAAGGCGCCGCGGCGGTGGATGGCAAGTTCGTCCTGCTGACCGGTAGCGCTCTCTACCACAGTGGTACCGTTTCGACCCACGCCAAGGGGCCGGTCGCGGTTGTACCCGAGGCCTACGTCGAGTTCGGAAGTGAAGATGCCACGGTATTGCAGGTTGCCGACGGCGACATGATCAAGATCAAGGCCAATGGTGCCGAGGTTCAGCTCAAGGCAAAAGTCGACAAGCGTTTGCCGCAGGGGGTTGTCTTCGCGCCGTATCATTTTGCTGAAGCCGGTTTGAACAAACTCTACAAGGGTGAAGCTGCTATCGCTGTTGAAGTCAGCAAGTAGCACATTCTGATTGAATTGGAATATCTAAGGTAAAGGAAGAGGATTATCATGACGCCTGAAATGCTTAGCCTCTCAAACAGCCCATTGCTCTTCGTCGTCGCCATGATCGTCAAGATTCTGGTGGTGTTCGGTGTGACGATGGGGATTGTGGCCTACGCAACGTACGCTGAACGGAAGATTATCGGTCGTATGCAGACCCGCCTCGGTCCGATGGAGACCGGTTGGTACGGTCTTCTGCAGCCGATCGCTGACGGTATCAAGCTGTTCTTCAAGGAAGACATTATCCCTTCCGAGGCGAGCAAACTGCCGTTCATCCTGGCTCCGATGATGATCCTGGTGCCGGCCCTGATCACCATGGCGGTTGTACCGTTTGGTGGCGATATCACCATCGGCCAGTACATCATCCCGCTGCAGATCACCGATCTTAATATCGGCATCCTGTTCATTCTGGCGATGGCTGGTCTTGGTATTTATGGCATTACTCTCGCTGGCTGGGCATCAAACAGCAAATACTCCCTGATCGGCGGTATCCGCTCTGCAGCCCAGATGGTCTCCTACGAACTGACCGCCGGCCTGGTTATCGTTGCGATCTTCATGATGTCCGAGACTCTCAGCCTGCGCGGTATCGTCGCCGCCCAGATGGAGCCGCTCTGGGGCGCCGCATCGTTGCCGCACTGGATGCACAACTGGTACATCTTCTCGCAGCCGCTCGCTTTTGTTCTGTTCATGTTCAGCGGCATGGCCGAGGTCAACCGGACCCCGTTCGACCTGCCGGAAGCTGAAACGGAGCTGGTCTCCGGTTTCTGTACCGAGTATTCGTCGATGAAATACGCCATGTTCTTCATGGCTGAATACGCCAACATGATCGTTATTGCAGCTATTACGTCGACCCTGTTCCTCGGCGGTTGGGACGGTCCGTTCTACGGTCCGATCAACTTCCTGATCAAGGTCTTCGGTTTCATGTTCTTCTTTATCTGGGTCAGAGCAACCTGGCCGCGCGTTCGTTACGACCAGCTTATGTTCATGGGTTGGAAGATCTTCCTGCCCCTGTCGCTGGCAAACATTGTCGTAACCGCCGTAGCTATTCTTGCACTTCAGTAATTATCATTCGGGAAAAGGGATTTCTCATGATTAAAGAGTTTATCCAGGGTTTATTGATCACGTTAAAATACTTGGGCCCCGGTCATACGACAACCGTACAGTATCCGCGCAAGGGTCATCGGTTGCAACCGTCCGACCGTTTCCGCGGTCTGCACCGTCTGGTGCCCGACCATGACCGGGAGAAGTGTGTCGCCTGTTATCTCTGCCCGACGGTCTGCCCGGCCAAGTGTATTACGGTCGAATCGGCTGAAAACGAGAAGGGCGAGAAGTATCCGAAGGTCTACAAGATCGATCTGCTGCGCTGCATCTTCTGTGGCTACTGCGTAGAGGCCTGCCCGGTTGAAGCGATCGAGATGACCGGTGATTACGAGCTCGCTAATTACCACCGCGACGACTTCACCTTCGACAAAAAACGTCTTGTACGATAATACGTGACGGGAGCACTGAATCGATGGAAATAATGTATTTTTACCTGCTTGCAGCGGTTGCGGTTGCCTCGGGATTCATGGTTGTAACCTGTAAAAGCCCGGTCAACAATGCGATCGCCCTGATGATGACCTTCGTCTGCCTGGCCAATTTCTATGTCATGCTGGATGCGCCGTTTATGGCGGCTATTCAGATCATGGTCTACGCCGGCGCCATCCTGATGCTGATCATCTTCACCATCATGCTGCTCAACCTCGGGACGGCTGTTGCCCGCAAGGGGAGTCACAGCGTCGTTTGGGCGACGGTGCTCGCCTTGCTGATTGCGATGCAGGGTTACTTCGTGATCAACCGTGGCGAAGTCAGTGGCATCACCGGTGAGATCACCGGCGAAATGGTGAAGAAGGTCGGTCACACCGAGCTGATCGCCAAGTCGCTGTTCACCGACTTCCTGCTGCCGTTCGAGATCGCATCGATCCTGCTTTTGGTCGCCATTGTCGGTGCCGTCATTATTGCGAAAAAAGAAGTTTAACGGCTGATTAACTGGAGGCTGATTCAATGATAACAATCAATCATTATCTGGTGTTGAGCGCGGTCCTCTTTTCCCTCGGGACCTTCGGGGTGCTGACCCGGAAAAACGCGATCGTCATCTTCATGTGCATCGAGTTGATGCTCAACGCTGTCAACCTGAGCTTTATTTCCCTGTCGAGTCATCTCGGCAACATGGACGGGCAGATCTTCGTCTTCTTCGTCATGACCGTAGCGGCTGCCGAGGCGGCGGTCGGTCTCGCCCTGATGATTGCATTTTTCCGTAATCGGGAGTCGATTGCGGTTGACGATTTTAGTCTGCTGAAATGGTAAACCTGCTTCTGTTAGTAGGGGTTCATTCCGGTTAGGAGAGTATAGATGTACGACAAACTTTGGCTCATTCCGCTCTTTCCACTTATCGGTTCCGTTATCAACGGCCTGCTTGGTAAGAAGGTCATCAAGAGCGAAAAGGTGATCGGCGCCATTGGAACGCTGGCGGTGGCTCTTTCCTTCGTTGTTTCATGCAAGTATTTCTTCCAGTTGCTTGGCGACGAAGTCAAGGTTCACGAGAATATTATTGCCTCGTGGATGTCGGTCGGACAGTTCCAGGTCGACTGGGGGTTCCTGCTCGATCCGCTTTCCGCCCTGATGCTCATGGTTGTTACCGGGGTCGGTTCGCTGATCCACCTTTATTCGATCGGCTACATGCACGGCGAGGAAGGGTTCTACCGCTATTTCTGTTACCTGAACCTCTTCGTCTTCTCGATGCTGATGCTGGTCCTCGGCGGTAACGCCCTGGTCATGTTCATCGGCTGGGAGGGTGTCGGCCTCTGTTCCTATCTCCTGATCGGTTATTACTTCGAAAAGAAATCGGCCGGTGATGCCGCCAAGAAGGCGTTCGTTGTCAACCGTGTCGGTGACTTCGGCTTCCTGCTCGGTCTGCTGACCCTGTTCTGGACCCTCGGCAGCAAGCATGGTGTCTGGACAATCAACTTCGTCGAGATCGCCGAACACGGCCATCTCCTCGGTACCGGCAGCGTGGTCGTGACTGTTATTACCCTCTGTTTCTTCGTCGGTGCAACCGGTAAGTCGGCCCAGATTCCGCTCTACACTTGGCTGCCGGACGCGATGGAAGGCCCGACCCCGGTCTCCGCCCTGATCCATGCGGCGACCATGGTCACCGCCGGTGTCTACATGATCGGCCGGATGAACGGCCTGTTCGCCATGGCACCGACGACGATGATGGTTATCGCGATCATCGGTGCGGCGACGGCGATCTTCGCCGCCACTATCGGCTTTGCCCAGAACGACATCAAGCGTGTCCTCGCTTACTCGACCGTTTCCCAGCTCGGCTACATGTTCCTGGCGATGGGGGTCGGTGCTTTCACCGCCGGTATCTTCCACCTGATGACGCACGCTTTCTTCAAGGCCTGCCTCTTCCTCGGTTCCGGTTCGGTTATTCATGCCATGCACCATGCTTATCACCATGCGCACCTGCATGATGATCCGCAGGATATGCGCAACATGGGTGGTCTTGCCAAGAAGATGAAGGTGACCTATATCACCTTCCTGGTTTCGACCATCGCCATTTCCGGTGTGCCGTTGTTCTCCGGTTTCTTCTCCAAGGACGAGATCCTCTGGTGGGCCTTCGGTTCGACCCGCGGTTCCTGGATCCTCTGGCTGGTCGGCGCGGCTGCCGCCGGCATGACTGCGTTCTACATGTTCCGGTTGGTCTCGATGACTTTCTGGGGTGAACAGCGCACCGATGCCCGGGCCAAGGATCATGTTCATGAGTCGCCGTGGGTCATCACCCTGCCGCTGGTTGTCCTCGGTTTCCTCGCCCTGGTCGGTGGTTACGTCGGTATCCCGCACGTCCTCGGTAACATCTTCGGTCATATCCCGAACTACCTCGAGCATTTCCTTGAGCCGGTTTTCGGTCATGCCCAGGAGACCTACCATATCGCGGTCAAGGAGCATCTGGCGCATTCGACCAGCCTCGAGTTCCTGATGATGGGTATCTCGGTGTTGATCGCGTTTGCCGGGATCGGGGTTGCTATCTTCATGTACATCAAGCGGCCGGAGCTGCCGGGTCAGTTTGTTGCCAAGTTCAGTAAGCTGCATCGCTGGTGCTTCAACTAGTGGTACATCGATGAGCTTTACGATTTCCTCTTCGTCAATCCCTGCAAGGTGTTTGGACGCTTCTGCTGGCGCGGCATCGATGCCAGCGTTGTTGACGGGGTTGTCAATGCGGTCGGCTATATCACCCGCGGCCTCTCTGCCGGCTTGCGCTACATCCAGACCGGCATGACCCAGAACTACGCGGCCGGTATGGTGATTGGTGTTGTTATTTTGGTTGGTTACTTTGTCCTTGGTTAACGAGCAGAGGACGATTTTCAGAGTTTTTACAAGGAGCGTTTTGCAATGAGCGAACACCTTCTCAGTTTGTTGACTTTCCTGCCACTGGTAGGGATGGTAATCCTGCTGTTCATCCCCAGGGACAATGAACCGCTGCTGAAGAGCTTCACCCTGATCGCGACCCTGGTTGTCTTTTTCGTCAGCCTGCCGCTCGCTTTCAATGACGCCTTCCGCACCAGCGCCGAGATGCAGTACACCGAGTTTGTTCCCTGGATCAATGTCGGTGATTTCTTCCAGATGAATTATAGCGTCGGTATCGACGGCATCAGCCTCTGGCTTGTCATGCTGACCACGTTCATCATGCCGATCGCGGTCCTCTCGACCTGGACGGCGGTTGAGAAGAACGTCAAGGGGTTCATGGCCCTGCTGCTGCTGCTGGAAACAGCGATGCTCGGCGCCTTCATCTCCCTCGACCTCTTCCTCTTCTACATCTTCTGGGAGTTGATGCTGATTCCGATGTACTTCCTGATCGGCATCTGGGGCGGCAAGAATCGGATCTACGCGGCGGTCAAGTTCTTCATCTACACCGCGGTCGGTTCCCTGCTGATGCTGGTGGCGATCATCTTTGTTTACTACTACGCGATTCAGTCCGGCATCAATATGAACGGCTTCAGCATCGATCAGTTCTACCTGATGCAGGTCCCGGCCGGAATTCAGCTCTGGCTGTTCCTCGCTTTCGCCTTCAGCTTCGCGATCAAGGTTCCGATGTTCCCGTTGCATACCTGGTTGCCGGATGCGCATACCGAGGCTCCGACCGCCGGTTCGGTCATCCTGGCCGCTATTTTGCTGAAGATGGGTACCTACGGATTTGTCCGCTTCGCGATCCCGCTCTTCCCGAACGCGCTGCAGCAGTGCATGCCGTACCTGGCGACGCTCTGCGTCATCGGCATCATCTACGGTTCGCTGGTGGCGATGGTCCAGAGCGATGTCAAGAAGCTGGTCGCTTACTCCTCGGTCGCCCATCTCGGTTTCGTTATGCTCGGTGTCTTCGCCCTCAACCTGCAGGGACTGGCCGGTGGTATGATCCAGATGGTCAACCACGGCATTTCAACCGGTGCGCTCTTCCTTATAGTCGGTTTCATCTATGAGCGTCGTCATACCCGCGAGATTTCAGAGTTCGGCGGTCTGGCCAAGCAGATGCCGATCTTTGCGACCATCTTCATGATCATTACCTTCTCCTCGGTCGGCCTGCCCGGCACCAACGGCTTCGTCGGCGAGTTCCTGTCGATCATGGGTGCCTTCGAGAGTGGACTCCGTTGGTACGCGGTCGTCGCGACCCTGGGTGTTATCCTGGCGGCAGTTTACATGCTCTGGATGTTCCAGCGCGTGATGTTCGGCGAGCTGAAGAATCCGAAGAATGCTGAATTGAAGGATCTGAATGCCCGCGAGATCATTATCATGATTCCGCTGCTGGTGTTCGTATTCTGGATCGGGGTTTACCCCAATACATTTTTTGACAAGATGAATCCTTCCCTTGAGAAACTGGTTGACCAGATCAAAGGGAAGCAGGAAGTCGCAATGGTGCATCACGTCGATACGCCTGACAACCTCGAAATCAAGTAATCGGATCATCACTGTTTCCGGAGGAAGATATTCATGGAAAATCTGGTGCAAGCCGCCCTGGCAAATGTGAACTTCTCAGCGATCATGCCCTCGCTGGTTTTGGTCTGCTTCGGCATGGCACTGCTGCTGATCGGGGTCTTTTCCCGTCGCGGTCGGACGACTCACATTGCCTGGATCAGTATCATTGGCCTGGTTATAACGGGCATCTATACCTACATTGACTGGGTTAACCCCGAGACGCAATTCGGTTTTGCCGGTCATGTCGCTCAGGATAACTTCGCCGTCTTTTTTAACATCATCTTCATTGCGGCGGCGGGCCTGACCATCCTCATCTCGGATGATTACCTGAAGCGCGAAGGGTATCCGATCAGCGAGTACTATGCGTTGATCCTGTTCTCGACGGCGGGTGCGATGTGGATGGCTTCCGGGACCGACCTGATGACCATCTTCCTCGGTCTCGAGGTTCTGTCGATCTCGCTCTACGTGTTGGCCGGCATGTTCCGCAACGACGTCCGCTCCAACGAGGCGGGTCTGAAATACTTCCTGCTCGGTGCCTTCTCGACCGGCTTTCTGCTGTACGGTGTTGCCCTGCTGTACGGTGTTGCCGGAACGACTAACGTTGCCGATATCGGCATGTACCTTTCGGCACACAAGGCGGCACTCGGTAACCCGATGACGATCGCCGGCATGGTCCTGCTCAGTACCGGCTTCATGTTCAAGATCGCGATCGTTCCGTTCCATATGTGGACCCCCGATGTCTATCAGGGTGCACCGACCCCGATTACCGCATTCATGAGCGCCGGTCCGAAGGCCGCGGCTATCGCCGCCTTCCTGCGGATCCTGATGTTCGGTCTGCCCGAGCTGCACGCCGAATGGGGCGCAATGCTCTGGCTGCTGGCGGTCCTGACCATGACGGTCGGTAACTTCATCGCTATTTCACAGACCAATATCAAGCGGATGCTCGCTTACTCATCGATCGCACATGCCGGCTATGCTCTGGTCGGTCTGGTCGCGGCCAATGAAGTCGGCCTCTCCGGTATCCTCTACTATATGCTCGCCTACACCTTCATGAACATCGGCGCGTTCGCCGTGCTGATTCTTGCGGGTAAGCAGGGTGAAGAGAACCTGACCCTCGACGGTTTCGCCGGCTTCGGCTATAAACGGCCGTTCCTCGGAGTCGCGCTTTGCGTCTTCCTTTTCTCGCTGATGGGTCTGCCGCCGACAGCCGGTTTTGCCGGTAAGTTCTATGTCTTCGCCGGTGCGGTCAAGGCTGGGTATATCTGGCTCGCCATTATCGGGGTTCTTAACTCGGCGGTCTCGCTTTACTACTATCTCCGGGTCATGGTTTACATGTATTTCCGTGAGCCGACCGAAGACTATTCCTGGATCTCAATGCCGGTGGGAGCCGTCATCTCGATCGTGATCGCACTGTTCGGTGTCCTTTACCTCGGGCTGTTACCGGACTGTGTAATGGAAATGGCTAAAATGTCGATTTTCTAAGTCAAAATATCTGAAAACAAAAAGCCCCCCGAAATTCGGGGGGCTTTTTTTGTTGTGACTGCTGTTGGTGTTAGCCTTTGGTTTCTACGTCGAACTCATACCCACAGGAAGGGCACTTGACCCGATTCATTCCTGTTGTCGCACAGCCCGATACAACCAGTACTGTCAGTGCGATTAAAAGTGCTAAAGCTTTTTTCATGGCGTCACCTCTCATTTGTTCGGGTTAATGATAAGCACTTATCTTTCCCTTATGTAAATACTTTAGCGCTATGGCAAAAGATTTCAAGTAAAGATTGCGTAAAAATAGCGTAATTATTCAACAAATACCGTACTTGGAATTGGCTACAAGATAATGGGTTCAGTCAAATAGTGGGTGCAAGATGAATTTTGAACGGACTTGATTGTCTGCTGGCTACGGGTGTAAACTTCGCCGGTGAGTTAAGAGCAGGAGAGTAGAATGATCGATAAAATAACGGCACTGCTGCGGATGATCAAGTTTTCGCATACCATCTTCGCATTTCCGTTTGCCCTGATGGGCGTTGTCCTCGCATCCCTTGTCAATGGCGCAGCACCCGGTATCGGCCAGGTGTTCTGGGTCTGTATGGCAATGGTCGGAGCGAGGAGTGCCGCGATGGGCTTGAACCGGTTGATCGATGCCGGGATCGATGCCGAGAACCCGCGCACGGCCGAACGGGAGATCCCGGCCGGTAAGATTTCGCGCCGCGATGCAAAACTGTTCGTATTCGCTTCGCTGGCGCTGCTGCTGCTTTCAGCCTGGATGCTGAACCCGCTCTGTTTTTACCTGTCGCCGGTCGCGCTCTTCTTCCTGGTCCTCTATTCTTACTGCAAGCGCTTTACCGCGATGGCGCACGTCGTTCTTGGGATCTGCCTCGCCGCGGCGCCGATCGGCGCCTGGATCGCGCTGCGTGGTAGCATCGGCTGGCCGCCGGTCGTTCTAGGGTTCGCTGTTCTGCTGTGGGTCGCCGGGTTCGATATCTTCTACGCGCTGCAGGACCTCGAGTTCGACCAGGCCAAGGGGCTCTACTCGATCCCGTCCCGTTACGGTGTCGATAAATCGATCCGGATGGTCCGCTACTTCCATATCGGGATGGTGGCGTTGCTGTTATTGTTGCTCGCCGTCGATGGTCTCGGCACGATCTATTTCATCGGAGTTGTCGTGGTCGCATTGTTGCTACTCTATGAACATCTCCTGGTGCGGCCGGATGATCTGAGCCGTCTCGATGCCGCGTTTTTTAACATGAACGGTTATATCAGTGTTACGATATTTCTATTCACCCTGGTTGATGCTGTCTGGTGAGAGGCGAGGAGGACGTAATGCGGTTCACCGGCTCGATTGAAAATATCGTTGTTGCCATAACCGGCGCATCCGGTTCTTGCTACGCGCTGCGCCTGATCGAATGCTTGCTCGATTCCGACAGGCAGGTCTCTTTGTTAATAACCGATGCCGGTCGGCAGGTCCTCAAGTATGAAACCGGTGAGGATTGGAGCAAGGACGAGGATTCATTACAACACGATTTGCGAGAGCTTTACCATTCAGAGCGGATTAACTGTTACGCGATCGATGATTTCTTCGCTCCGGTCGCAAGCGGGAGCGCTGCCCCGGACGCTGTTGTTATCGTTCCCTGTTCGATGGGGACCGCCGGACGGATCGCGAGCGGACTGAGTGAAAACCTGCTCGAACGAGTGGCGGATGTTGCGCTGAAGGAGAGGCGCGACCTGATCATGGTGCCGCGGGAGACGCCGTTGAACCAGATCCACCTGGAAAACCTGCTGCGGCTCTCCCGGGCCGGGGCGCATATCCTGCCGGCGATGCCCGGCTTCTACCAGAAGCCGACCGAAATTGCCGAGCTGGTCGATTTTGTCGTCGGTAAGATTCTCGACAGCATGGGGATTGAACATGCTCTCTACCAGCGTTGGGGTGATGCGCCGGAACAGGATACTAACGAATGAGTCGTTTTGATCAAATCGTAGAAAGGGTTGACGCTGGAGAGCGGATTTCCGGCGAGGATGCGCTGGTTCTATACAACCATCAGGATCTGCTCGCTATCGGTGAGTTGGCGGCGAAGATGAACCGGCGGCAGAATGGCGACACGGTCTACTTCAACGTCAACCGTCACATCAACTACACCAACGCCTGTGTCAACCGCTGTACCTTCTGCGCCTTCAGCAAGGGGGTCGAGGACGAGGGGTGCTACACCCTGGCGTTGAACGACATCCTGGCCAAGGCGGCTGAAGCGACGGCGGCCGGTGCGACGGAGCTGCACATGGTCGGCGGGTTGCATCCCGACCTGCCGTTCGACTTCTACCTTGAAATGCTGGCAACCCTGAAAGCGGACAATCCCGATCTGCACATCAAGGCGTTTACCGCCGTCGAGATCGATTACTTTGCCCAGTTGACCGGGCAGTCGATCGAACAGGTGCTGTCTGAATTGAAGGCGGCCGGGCTCGAGTCGATGCCGGGCGGCGGTGCCGAGATCCTCGGCCGACGCGTCCGTGACCTGATCTGCCCGGAGAAGATCAGTGGCGAGCGCTGGCTCGAGATCATCGAGGCGGTACACCGCTGTGGGTTAAAGAGTAACGCTACCATGCTGTTCGGGCATGTCGAGTCCTACGAAGACCGGGTCGATCATCTCGACCAGCTGCGCCAACTCCAGGATCGGACCGGCGGTTTCCAGGCGTTTATCCCGCTGGCCTTCCAGCCGGACAACACCCGGGTACCGGGCGCCAAGGGAGTCAGCGGCGTCGATGCGTTAAAGACGCTGGCGATCAGCCGCATCTTCCTCGATAACTTCCGGCACATCAAGGCCTACTGGGTGATGCTCGGTCTGAAAACAGCGCAGGTCGCGCTCGCCTTCGGTGTAAACGACCTGGATGGCACCGTGATCGAAGAAAAGATCGGGCACGATGCCGGGGCCGAATCGCCGCAGGCACTGGATCGCGACCAGCTGCTCAACCTGATCCGGATCGCCGGGAAAAAGCCGGTGGAGCGGAACACCCTGTACGAAGAACTGCGCAGCTTCTGAGCTGCGACGAGGATAGGATTGATGAACGAAAACTGCGCTATCGATTTCGCAACGGCCGTCTCCCTGCTCAAGCAGGGGGATTTGCTCGAAATCGGGCAGATGGCAGATGCCGTGCGGCGAAAAAAGCACCCGGATAACCGGGTCAGCTTTGTCGTCGACCGGAACGTCAACTATACCAATGTCTGTGAATCGAAATGCCGCTTCTGCGCCTTCTACCGCGATATCGATGCCGATGATGCCTACGTTCTCGATGAAGAGACCATCTACGACAAGATCGAGGAGCTGGTCGCTCACGACGGCACGCAACTGCTGATGCAGGGCGGGCTGCATCCCGGGCTGAAGATCGACTGGTTCGAGAACCTGTTCCGACAGATCAGGAGCCGTTTTCCGACGGTACAGATCCACTCGCTCTCCCCGGCTGAGATTATCCAAATCGCCGGGGTGTCAGGCATGGAGATGGAAGAGTGCCTGGCCCGCCTGCATGCGGCCGGGCTGGCATCCTTGCCCGGCGGCGGCGCCGAGATCCTGGTCGATGACGTACGCCAGGAGGTGTCGCCGAACAAGATCGGCTGGGAACAGTGGGCGGCAGTGATGGAGGCGGCGCACCGGCTCGGGATGCCGACGACGGCGACGATGATGTTCGGCTCGCGTGAGCGGCCGGAGGATATCATCGAGCACCTGTTCCGGGTGCGCGCCATCCAGGAGAAGAGTGGCGGTTTTACCGCGTTTATCCCCTGGACCTTCCAGCCGGAGAATACCGAGCTCGGCGGCGAGACGGCGTCCGGAGTGGAATACCTCAAAGTCCTTGCGCTCTCCCGGATCATTCTGGATAATGTCGACAATATCCAGGCGAGCTGGGTGACCCAGGGCGACAAGATCGCGCAGATCGCGCTCTTCTTCGGCGCCAATGACATGGGCGGAACCATGCTCGAGGAGAACGTGGTCGCCGCCGCCGGTGTCTCGTTCCGCCTCTCCCGGCAACAGATCATCGATCTTGTCCGCTCCGCCGGGTTCATTCCGGTCCGTCGAACGACGACCTACGAGACCTTGGAAGTCTACGAAAATCAGGAATAGGTGAGATCTCTCATGCGCGACGCGATCAAACAGATGAGCAAGTATGTCCCCGGCTTTCAGCCGCCCGACGGTGAACAGTGGATCAAGCTCAATACCAACGAGAATCCTTACCCGCCGTCACCGCAGGTCGCCGAAGCGATCAGACAGGAACTCGGCGATGGCGGTTCCCTGCGCAAGTATCCCGACCCGCCGAGCCAGTCGGCACGCGAAGCGGCGGCCGATCTCTACGGCTACGATCCAGACTGGATCATCATGGCCAACGGCTCCGATGAACTGCTCAACAACCTGATCCGGACCTTTGTCGGTGAAGGTGAAGAGCTCGCCTATCTCAATCCCTCCTACAGCTACTACGCGACCCTGGCCGCGATCCAGGGTGCGAAAGTCAAAACATTTACCCTCACAGAAGAGGGGGAGATTGCCGATTTCCCCGAGCGTTACCGTGGCAAGCTCTTTTTTCTGACCTCGCCCAACGCTCCGCTCGGCATAAGCTTCGACAACGATCGGATCGCCGAGCTGGCCGGACGTTGCGACGGGGTGTTGGTGGTCGACGAGGCGTACGCCGATTTCGCCGAAATAAACGCCCTCGACCTGGTCGGGCAGCATGATAACGTGATCGTGACCCGGACTTTTTCCAAGAGTTATGGTCTTGCCGGGATGCGACTCGGTCTCGCCATCGCCCGGCCGGAGGTGGTCGACGCCCTCGACAAGATCCGCGACCATTACAACATTGATCGCCTGGCCCAGGTCGCTGCCGTTGCCGCCCTGAAGGACCAGGATTATCTGCAGGATACGGTGCAGAAGATCTGTGCGACCCGGCAATGGTTTGCTGGTGAACTGGAAACACTCGGTTACGCGCTGCTGCCGTCGCAGGCGAATTACGTTTTTGCCATCCCGCCCGATCGGAACGGCAAGCGGGTTTATGACGCGCTGTTTGAGCGGAAGATCCTGGTCCGGTTCTTCTCCGACCCGGCCTTGGCACATGGGCTGCGGATCAGTATCGGCACCCGTGAAGAGATGGAGACGAGCGTTGCCGCCCTGAAAGAGATCGGCTAGACTTCCGCATACTCTTGGATGGATTGAAGGGGGAGGGCGAACGAAGTGCCGCACGGTACGTTTCCCTTCCTCTTTTGTTTTATCGAATGGATGGTTGAGTTAAGACGGTGCGGACAGTTTCAAAGATGAAAGAACAAAATCAGGATATCAGCTTCCCGCCGGGGAAAGTGGCTGAACAGTTGCTGGCCTGGTACGGGGAACATGGTCGTGATCTGCCCTGGCGCCAGACCCGCGATCCGTACCGGATCTGGCTTTCCGAAATCATGCTGCAGCAGACGACGGTCAGTGCCGTGATCCCCTATTACCAGCGGTTCCTCGAGACCTTCCCCGACGTCCAGCGTCTGGCGGCCGCTCCCATGGAAGAGGTTCTCCACTACTGGTCGGGGCTAGGGTACTACTCCCGCGCTCGCAACCTGCATGCGGCCGCACAATCCGTTGTTGCAGAGTCCGGAGGTTGGTTTCCGGATACGGTCGAAGGGTTGATGGCTCTGCCCGGGATCGGTCGCTCGACCGCCGGTGCGATCGTCTCGATCGCCTTTGATTGTCCGGCGCCGATCCTCGACGGCAACGTTCGCCGGGTACTGGCGCGACTGATCGCGTTGCAGCAATCGCCGCGGGAGCGCGAGGCGGAACAACAATTATGGCGCCTGGCAGAAGAGCTGACGTCACAGCAGCGGCCGCACGATTATGCCCAGGCGATCATGGATCTGGGAGCGACCCTCTGCCTGCCGCGCAATCCGCTCTGCCCGGACTGTCCGCTGCGCGAGCTCTGTCGTGCGCGGCGTCAGGGGCTGGAGCAACAGATTCCGGTCACGAACAAGACGGTAAAGATCCCGACCCGGAAGCAGCTTATCCTCATCGTTGCCGACGGCGAGCGGCTGCTGTTAAGTCGGCGGCCGCCGTCGGGACTGCTCGGCGGGATGTGGGAGTTCCCCTGTTGCGATACCGGAGCGGACGAAGAAGAATCGTTGCAGCTCTTATTGGATCGGTACTGCCCGGGAGGGGTAGCCCACCGGCTCGGCACCATCAATCATATCTACAGTCACTTTAAACTGGCGGCCACGGTCTATCGCGCTGTTGCCGTCAAACCGGAGATTGTTGCCGAGGAGGGGGAGACCTTCTGGCGCGGGCATGATACATTGCGACAAAGCCCCCTGCACGGCGCTCACCAGAAAGCGCTCAAACTGATAATGAAAGAGATAACGGAATGCCCGAAGTAGAGATCCTGACAACCGACAGTGAGATCGTCGACCTGGCCCTAACCCTGAGCAAGCAAACGTCCGTCGCCGTCGATTTCGAGATGGACGCCCTGCACAACTACCGGGAGAAGGTCTGCCTGATGCAGGTCTCTATCCCCGACCGCGACCTGATCATCGACCCGCTGGCCGGGGCCGATCTCAAACCGCTGGCCCCGGTTTTCGCTGCGCAGAAGATCCGCAAGATCTTCCATGCCGCCGATTACGACCTGCGCAGTCTCAGGCGGGATTACCGGTTCGAGGTGACAGGTCTGTTAGATACCATGGTCGCGGCCCAGCTCTGTGGCGAGGAGAAGATCGGTCTGGCCGATCTTCTGCAAAAGTATTTCGGGGTCGAACTCGATAAGAAGTACCAGAAAGCCGACTGGTCGAAGCGACCGTTGTCGCCGGAGATGATCCGTTATGCGGCAGCCGATACCTGCTATCTGCATCGACTGGCCGAACTGATGGAAGCGCGATTGCGCGAACTGGGGCGTCACGAATGGTTGGAAGAGGAGTGCCGCTGGCTGGAGGCGGTCGAGTTCGAACAGAACTCTGGCCCGCTATTCCTCCGGTTCAAGGGGGCGGGGCGGCTCGAACCGCAACAGCTGGCCGTGCTCGAGGAACTTCTGCAGTGGCGTGACCAGGAGGCGGAACGACGCAACTGCCCGCTGTTCAAGGTGATCGGCAACAAGCCGATTTTGCAGATCGCGCAAAACCGGCCGCTTAGCCGCAAACAATTGTCGGAATTCCCAGAGTTTCCACCCCGGCTGGTTGACCGTTATGGCAAGGTGCTGCTTGCATGCGTCGAGCGGGCGCTGGCGCAACAGGAGAGTGAATGGCCACGCTATCCCCGCTCGGAACGACCGAAGCGGGATCCACAGGTTGACAGTGTCGTGGCCAAGATGAAGAAATGGCGGAGCGGTCGGGCGGAAGGGCTCAGCATCGAACCGGGGGTTTTGATCAACAACGCGCTGCTCGAAGCGATCGCCCGAAACCGGCCAAAGTCGGTTGAAAAACTGTCGGATGTAGCCGGTCTGCGCCGCTGGCAGATTGCCGAGATGGGGGCTGAACTGGTCGACCTTGTTGACTAGGCAGCTGGCGAGTCGGGGGAGTCAAAATCATGCTGTTTAAACTCCGAATAGTGTCGATTGTACTGTTCCTGTTTCTGGCCGGGCCCGCCTGGGGTCAGCCACTGCCGGAAAAGTGGGTAGCGGCGATAGCCGCGAGCCGACAGCTTGAGACTCCGGCCGCTAGGATCGAATACTTCTCGGCACAATTTCTCGAAACGCCCTATCAGGCGGGGACACTCGGCGGTGGCCCCGGTCAGACGGAGGTGCTAACCGTCAATCTCGCGGCCGTCGATTGTTTCACTCTGCTCGATTACGTCGAGGCGATACGCCGTTCCGAATCGGCAGATGATTTTAGACAACGGTTGATTAAGGTGCGCTACCGGGATGGGTACATCGCCTGGAAGAGCCGGCGCCATTTTTTCAGTGATTGGGTCGAGCTGAAGGGGATCGTCGATGTGACCGCATCGATCGGTGGTAGCGCAACCCGGCAGGTCGGCAAGCGACTGAATCGACAGGCGGACGGCCAGCTATGCCTGCCGGCTGTTCCGGTTCGGGAACGAACCATCAGCTACATTCCGCGGGCGGACCTTTCTGCTGAAGTCTTGGAGAGACTGCAAAGCGGCGATTACCTCGGCATCTATTCCGAGCGGGACGGTCTCGATGTCAGTCATGTCGGGATTGTGGTTCGTCTGGATGATGAACTTGTTTTTCGCCATGCCTCATCGCAACCGGAACCGGGGACGGTGAGGGAGGTACCGCTTATCCCGTATCTTGAACAGACACCGGGAGTCATCGTACTGCGGGTTGAAGCTGAATGAAAAAGCTCTATACCTTCAATCTCAGTGAGCGGCCGCTGGCCGGTCTGTTCAAAGAGGCGCTGCAGCGCGAAGGGGTCGACTGCATCGTCCGCAATGAGCAGCTTTTCTCGGCACTGGGAGAAATCCCCTTTATCGAATGCTATCCCGAGCTCTGGGTGGTCGATGACGAATGTTATCCGCGCGCCCACTCCCTGCTGCGGCAGTTGATGGCCGGAGGGGGGGAAGGGGAGCAACAGGCCGGCTGGACCTGCTCAAAATGCGGGGAGACACACGAGGGCCAGTTCGATACCTGCTGGCGTTGCGGGAAGGAACGTCCCGCCGGCTAGCGGGTCTTTCCCGGGATTCCCGGCTCGGTCATCGGGTAGGGGTCGAGAATCTTGTCGAGTTCATCCTCCGGCAGCACCTTCTTCTGCCGCGCAACTTCACGCACCGTCTGCCCACTCTTGAACGCTTCCTTGGCGATGTCGGCCGCTTGGTCGTAGCCGATGCCCGGGGCGAGGGCGGTGCACATCGCCAGGCTCTGCTCGACCAGTTCACCGCACCGCTCCCGGTTTGCCTCCAGCCCTTCGAGACATTGCACGCAGAACTGGGTAACACCGTTACCGAGCAGGCGGATCGATTCGAGCAGGTTGTGCGCCATCACCGGCATCATCACGTTCAGCTCGAAATTTCCGGAGAGGCCACCGAGAGCGATGGTTGCGTCGTGGCCGATAACCTGGCTGCAGACCTGCATCAGGCTCTCTGCCATTACCGGGTTGACCTTGCCCGGCATGATCGAGCTGCCGGGCTGCACCGCCGGCAGCTTGAGTTCGCCGATCCCGCAGCGCGGCCCGCTGCCGAGGTGACGGATGTCGTTGCCGATCTTGAACAGGGCGACGGCGGTCGTCTTCAGGGCGCCGCTGGCGGCAACGATCGCCTCCTTGCCGCCCTGGGCGGCGAAGTGATCACTCGCTTCGCGAAGCGGCAGTTTGTTGATAGCGGCGATCCGTTCGATCACCTTCCCGGCGAAGTTGGGGTGGGTGTTGATGCCGGTTCCGACCGCGGTGCCGCCGAGCGGCAGTTCGCTCAGCCCTTCGACCGCCCGTTTCAGTTCGGCGATGACCAGTTCGAGCTGTTGCGAGTAACCGCCGAAGACCTGACCGAGCCGGACCGGAGTGGCATCCTGCAGGTGGGTGCGGCCGATCTTGATGATGTCGTCAAAGGCAGTCGCCTTGTCGATCAGCAGCTTTTGCATCTGCTGCAGTGCCGGCAGCAGCGCATCGACGATTTCGGCTGCTGCCGCAAGGTGGATGGCGGTCGGGATGACATCGTTGCTCGATTGCCCAAGGTTGACGTGGTCGTTCGGGTGGATCGTCTTGTCGCCGATCTTCTGGTCGAGCAGCTGCGCCGCCCGGTTGGCGATGACCTCGTTGGCGTTCATGTTGCTGCTGGTGCCGGAACCGGTCTGGAAGATATCGAGCGGGAAGTGTTCGTCGAGCCTCCCTTCGACCACCTCGGCCGCAGCGTCCATGACGGCCAGGGCAATCTTGTCATCGAGCAGGCCTAGCTCCCGGTTGACGAAAGCCGCCTGCTCCTTGATCTGCCCGAGGGCGCGGAGCAGGGGGCGGGGAAAACGGATGCCGGAGATCGGGAAGTTGATCATTGCCCTGGCGGTCTGTGCACCGTAAAGCGCGGTTGCCGGGACTTCCATTTCGCCCATCGAGTCGCGTTCAATGCGGGTTGCCATCATCTCTCTCCCATGTCGAGGTGTTGAATTTTATTCTGACTAAAATTTTATTGTCGCTAACAATTTATGCTTCGGGTAGAATGCGCCCATGTCGACCACCGCCTTCATACTCATCGTCTTTTCGGCGCTGATGCACGCTTTCTGGAACCTTCTGGTCAAGAGCAGCCACCACAAGACCGTTTTTATCTGGTGGATGTTTGCCATCTCGGGCAGCATGTTCAATATTTACCTGCTGCTGCGGCCGGAACCGTTTCCGGTACCGGACCTCAAGGTCCTCGCCCTCGCCTTAGGCGGCTCGGTCTGTTTCGTATTGTATCATCTTTTCAACGGCCGGTCTTACCGGACCGGCGACCTTTCGATCGCCTACCCGCTCTCCCAGACGTCGATGCTCTACGTGCCGATCTGGGGGGCGTTCCTGCTCAAGGAGAGCCTGAGCCCCGTCGGTGCCTTCGGCATCCTGCTGGTCCTGGCCGGAGCCTATGTCGTCCAGCTGCCGTCGCTCGGCTCAGCCGACATCTTACGTCCTTTTCGCAATCTCGGCAATCAATCGGTGCAGTTTGCCCTCGCCGCCGGGTTCATCTACTCGGTCGGCTCCATCCTCGATAAGATGGGGGTGATGACCTATTCGCCGCTCTACTTCACCCACCTGATGGTCTGCTGCATGTTCGTGCTGATGACCGGCAACCTGATCCGACCCGGCTATCGCGGCAAGGTGCGGGAGGAGTGGCAGAAGAGCCGCTGGCTGATCCTCCTCTCCGGGCCGGTGATGATGAGCTCCTTCCTCTCGTTCCGCTTCGGACTGCAGATGGCGCCGGTCAGCTACGCGGTGCCGGTGCGCCAGGTCAGTCTCCTGATCGCCGTCCTGATCGGGGTCCTCTTCCTCGGCGAGCGATGCGGTCGGATCCGTTTTACCGCCTGCAGCCTGATCCTGGCCGGCGTTTTCCTGATCCGCATCGGCTGAAATCCTGTCCGTTTGTGGCGTGGTGTTCGCTCCCCTTTTGTGGCATAGTACGGAAAGTTTGCTAACTCTATTGCGAGGTGACGATGAAAAACCTGGCCAACTTCCTGTTCGAAGTCGGAATGCTCAAAAGAACGCCGCGCACCGGCTTCCAGTTTCTCGGTTCCGGCGCCGAGTCGGTCGCCGAGCATACCTTCCGTACCGCAATGATCGGTTATACCCTGGCCCGTCTCGACGAGAAGGTGGATGTCGGCAGGGTCGTACAGCTCTGCCTCTTCCATGACCTGCCCGAAGCGCGTATGGGTGATCTCAACTATATGAACAAGAAGTATGTCAAGGCCGACGAGAAAAAAGCGGTGGAGGATCTGGCGCAGACCCTGCCGTTTGGAGATGACTACCGTGGAATGATCGACGAGTTCAGTGCCGGCGATTCCCGCGAGGCGGCACTGGCGCACGACGCCGATCAGCTCGAGATGATCCTCGCTCTCAAGGAGTACCGTGACCTTGGCAACCGGAACGCCGATGAGTGGTATCCGTTCGCGGTGCAGCGGCTGAAGACCGAATCGGCCAAGAGCCTGGCCGCGACCATCTGGAATACCGATTCTTCAAAATGGTGGTTCGATGATGACGAGGAGTGGTGGGTCAAGGGGAAGAAACCGTAAACTAGAGATTCGTCCGGTTTTTCTCCCGGCCGCCGTCCTGACGACCGACCAGCTTCAGTTCTTCTCTTTCAGCAACCGCCTCCGGGCGGTTCTCTTGTGCCGCTATCCCCCAAAAAAGATCGGGCTGCTTGACCAGGCGTGTTTCGAGCGGTTCCGACAGATTGTTGAATTCCCGGGCGAAGGCGAAGGCGGGGCCGCGATCGAGCGGCCGTGGCCGGAAATGGACCTCGTAATTGAAGACGTTGAGCGGTAGAATCTCGGCTTTTTCCAGCTTGCCGTTGTCAAGATGGACGCGGGCCATGCCGCCGGTGACGGCATTACGGCTGTATGAGCCGAAAGCGAAGTTGCCGAGGCTGTAATAGATGACGCCGCCGTTGTAGAGTTCCGCGCCCTGCAGAACATGCGGATGGTGGCCGATGACCACGCAGGCACCGTTGTCGATCGCCAGATGCCCGAGCGTCTTTTGATAATCCTTCGGAGCGGTCATTTTCTCAGCTCCCCAATGGAAGGAGACGA